>JAYVQD010000076.1:0-10952 GCA_043777275.1 Nitrosomonadales bacterium | reverse complement strand
GTCCGCCTTCGCCTGATTCAGGCTGAATAGAGACGATTTATACATGAATAAACCGACAAAGGCGTCACGCAGACAAAGTTTGCCATACTTATTTTCCTGCATGGTGAGCCAAAGTAATTTAGCGTCTTGAGCGCCCGCTTTGTGGTGTTTGTCGCTACTACTGCTTCTGGCCGATCAGCGCCGCTTGCAAACGTCAGTCTTCCGATTGCCGTTAGTACGCGTGCACGGGCGTTATTTGTGTAGCCGTACACATTTGCACCGGAAACTCGCCACAGAAGTTGATATAAAAAGTGTTTAAAAACAAATACTTATAATCATATCCCAAAAGCAAAATCACAAACTTTTCTGCGCGCGGATAGCCGTAGTTGATTAAAGCGGAGTGGACTTAAGGGGGCGTGCCTCAAACCCGCAGCGGCTTGCCATACCCCGTCAACTCCCAATACCCGCGCCCGACGCGCTGTGCGTTGCTGTCTTCGCCTTCATAGGCGGTGACTGCGCCTTCCCAGTAGGTGTTGCCCATGGTTTGCGCGTGCAGTTCCTGCGCGTCGAACAGCGGGCGCAGGTGTAGCGTGCGTTCGCCGATGGTGATGCGCGATTGCACCGGGTAACGGCCGCCCTGCGGCGATGTCCAGTGGCGCGTGGGTGAGAACGCGATGGTGTTGCGCGCCGGTTGCGATACGACGCCAGCGGCGTTGCGCTGCTTTGCGGCGGACCACACGGCGGGCGCTTGCGGATTGTTGCTGCGTAACTGAAACGCCATCAGCGTGCCGCCATCATCAAGATTCAAACCCAGCCAGTCCCAGCCCACCGCGCCTTGCGGCATCAGGGCGCTGGACCATTCGTGATCGAGCCATGCGGTGCCGCGAACTTTTTCGCGTTTGCCGCGCACGGTGAGTTCGCCGCTGACTTGCAGATGCGGTTCGCTGTAGTAGTAGCTGGCGTTTTCAATGGCGGGGCCTTTTTGGCTAAAGCCCTGGTGGCCCTGCAGCATCAGCGGTTGCGTGGGTTGCAGTGCCAGGCGCAAGGCAAACTCGCGCGCTTGTATCGTTGCTGCATAAGCGCCCGATGCCTCGCGCTGCAAACGCCAATCGCGGATCAACACATCGGTGTCGGTAGCGCTGGCTTCGGCGAGGCCAAAGCCGGCGCGCACGGCGCGTTCTTCATGCAGGATGTGGCCGATGCGCGCGTCACTGACGGCTCCATGGGCGAACAGCAATTGCGTGGCGGTGAAGCGGCTGCTGCCGACGGGCAAGGGCGTGCGCACACGGAAAAACGTCACCTGAAATCCGCACGGCGGCGCACCTTCGCTACGATCCAGCCAGCCGGTGACATACCACCACTCGATGCGATGGCCGGGGTGTGCGCCGTGGTCGCGCGGAAATTGCAGCGCAACGCCGGGCGTCACCGGCGCATAGGCGACCGCGGCGCCGTGTGCGTGTTGCACCTTTGCGCTGCCGGCGCCCGCGAGCAGCAGCGCGCGTTGCATGAATTCACGCCGCTGCATGACTGTAGCGATTTCCGTAGATACTCTGTTCGATGGGGCTACCCGATAGCTGACCTTCGCGAACTACGGCAATGGCTCGGTTTGACACGTTCAGGCTTTCCGATAGCAGTCGAACATTGTGTATCAGATCAAGTCACGACGTATAAATCTTAGTCGAACCGGAGCCCCAGTTGGCTGACGATTTTGCGCCACTTGGCCAATTCGGCTTTGCGGATATCGTCGAGTTGCGCCGGTGTCGCGTTGGCGGCGTCGAGGTCTTCGGCGTTCAAGCGGTCTTTGACTTCGGGTGCTTGCAGCGCGCGTTGCGATTCGGCGTGCAGCATAGTGGCAATGTGCAAAGGCAGGCGCGCGGGCGCGAGGATGCCGTACCACGCGCCGAATTCGTAGCCGGTGGCGCCCGCTTCGGCGAGCGTGGGCAAATCCGGCAGCACGCGCGAGCGTTTGGCGCTGGTCACGCCCAGCGCCCGCAGGCGGCCTGCCTGCACGTGCTGCGCCACCGCGAGCGTGGGGGTGAACATCAGTTGCACGCGTCCGCCCATCAGATCGGTGGTGGCCTGAGCCGTGCCTTTGTAGGGAATGTGCATGAGGTCAACGCCGGTGACATAGCGAAACAACTCGCCCGCGAGATGCCCACCGGTGCCGGCACCCGGCGAGGCAAAATTGATTTGCCCCGGTTTCGATTTGGCCAGCGCAATCAGCTCGCGCACATTGGTTGCGGCCACTGATGGATGCGTGACCATCACTGAACGGTAATGCACCAGTTGCGCGACGCCGCTGAAATCGCCGATCGGATCGTACGGCAAATGTTTTTTGAGCAAGCCTTGAATCGGGTGACTGCTCGAAATCATCAGCAGCGTGTAACCATCGGGCGCGGTTTTCGCAACGAGTTCCGCAGCGAGATTGCCGCCGGCACCGGGGCGATTGTCGATCACCACCGATTGCCCGAAGCGCTCGGCGTAGCGCTGGCCGAACAAGCGCGCCACGGTGTCGTTGCCGCCGCCGGGCGGAAAGCCGACCACTAAGCGTATGGATTTGACGGGGTAGGGTGTAGCGGCCTGCGCCGTGCCAATTGCTATCGCAAGACAGGCGATGAATTGTATGTAAGTATTTGTTTTAAAACACATTTTTATAAAGAGTAACAAGGCACGCAAAACTCACGCGGGCGTAGCGCGCACCCGGTCGTTTTCAATGTGCAGGTGGGTGCCGAAGGGCTGCGACAGCTTTTCAATGCGCGCAATCGCGACGGGTTCATCACGCGGCGCGCAGAAAGTGACTTCGCCCGCGTCGTTCTGGCGCACGATGGAAAACGCCGCTTCGCTGAGTGATTTGTTTTCAAACGTGAGATGTGCGGCCATGCCGGTCCAGCCGCGATGCACTTTTTTGTTGGTACGGAGAAAGCAGAACATACCGAGGCCGTAGAAAATCGGCTTCGCTTTGTAAAACGCAATCGCCAGCGGAAAGTGCGGGCCGTGGCCCATGATGATGTCCGCGCCCGCATCAATGGCCGCATGCGCGAGCTCGGTTTGATACTGCAACACGTCTTCGGCGTAGCCCCAGTGATGCGATGAAATCACGATATCGCATTGGTCTTTCAGCGCGGCAACATCGGCTTTGAGTTCGGCGAGATAGTCCGCATCAACCCAGGTGATGACCTTTGCCGGTGCGCCCGGCCGATTCGGCGGAATTTTGTTGTCTTTGTAATACGGCGGCTGATAGGCGGTGTAGGCTTTCATCACCGCTACGCCGACCGAGCGTTCGCCGGCCTCATGATTGTTTGGCCAGTATTGCGAGGTGCGCTGAATGAAACCGATTTTCAGGCCATTGCGTTCGATGATCGTCGGTGCGCGCGCGGCGGTTTTGTTCGCCCCCGTGCCTGCGTGCGCGATGCCGAGTTCATCGAGCCGCCGGTTGGAGGCGAGTATCGCGTCCGCGCCGTAGTTCTGATTGTTGGCGTTGCCGATGACCTGCACACCGGCCTGGCGCAACGATTCTCCGGCGGCGGGTGAAGCGTAAATGCCTTCAAAGCCCGATTGATCGTCGCGCATCATCTCGCGCTTTTCGGCAGGGTCGAATAAACAGCATTCGAGATTGGCGAAAACGGCGTCGGCGGATTTCAATGCGGGCGCCACGTTGCCGAACGGAACCGTGGCGTCGTCGATGCCCAGCAGATTGATATCACCCAGCAGGTGGATGCGTGTGGTAGAGGCCATCAATGCACCGCAAGCTTGTCGCGCAAGGCTTTCAAGCTGCCGCCCATCATCACCGAACCGGGCAGCGGATGGCCGACAATCTCCTGCGCGAGTTGCCCGGCGTCGATCAGCGCTTCGAGATTAACACCGGTTTCCACGCCGATTTCGTCGCACATGAACACCAGGTCTTCGGTGCATACGTTGCCGGCCGCGCCTTTGTGCTTGCCGAACGGGCAGCCGCCGAGACCGGCGACGGATGAATCAAACAGATCGACGCCCATTTCCATGCCGGCGTAGGCATTGGCAATCGCCATGCCGCGCGTGTCGTGCAGATGCAGGCTCAAACGCAGATCAGGAAATTTATCGCGCACCGCGCCGATGGTGCGCTTGATGCCGAGCGGCGTGGCCCACGCCATGGTGTCGGCGAGTGATAACGTTTTGATGGTGACGTCGTGCTCTGCGGAGAGATCGATCAATTCACCGGCCAATTCAACCACGCGTGCGGGTGAAACGCCGCCTTCAAAATTACAACCCCAAGCCGAGGAGATCGAGCCTTTGTCCATCGGGATGCCGTAGCCTTTATACATCTCGATTAAGCGGCCCGCGATTTCACGATATTGCGGTTGCGTGCAGCCTTGATTCTTCATCAGAAAGGTGGCCGAGGGATACATGTTGACCTTGCCTTCGAGGTGCAGCTTGCCGCTGGCCATCGCGCGTTGCAGGCCTTTTTCGTTCAGCCACAGGCCGTGGTACTGCACGCCGGGTTCAGGTTTGAGTCCTTCGACCACGGCTTCGGCGTCGGCCATGCCCGGCACTTTTTTCGGATTCACGAAGGAAGTGATCTGCATGTGCTTAAGGCCGGTGCGTGCCAAGGCGTGAATCAGCTCCAGCTTGCGCGCCGTGGCAATCGGCCCCGGCTCAATCTGGAAACCTTCACGCGGGCCTTCTTCGGTGATGCGTATGCTTTTCGGGATGTCGGACATGGGATTGCTCCTGAACGAGTGACAGCGGATGGTAGCGCAGGTGCGTGTTTCAGTTTGCCCGCATGCCGGACGCCTTGATGACTTTTTCCCACTTGACCATTTCGCTGCGTATGAACGCGTCGAATTCCTGCGGCGTGCTGGTCAGCACTTCGGCGCCGATGGCGGCGTAGCGCTCGCGCAGGTCGGGTAGTTTGAGTTGCTGCACCACGACTTGATTCAAGCGCTCAATGATGGCGCGTGGCGTTGCGCCGGGCGCGATCAGTCCGTTCCAGATATTCGCCTGATAGCCCGGCACGGTTTCGGCGATGGCCGGCACCTCGGGCGCGAGCGTGGAGCGCTGCGCGCTGGTGGTGCCCAGCGCTTTTAATTTGCCGCTGCGCACGTGCGGCAACACCGAGGTCAGGCTCGCCATCGCGGATTGCACATGGCCGCCGATGACATCGGTGGTGGCTTGCGGCGTGGACTTATAGGCCACGTGGACGAGCTTCATGCCCGTCATCAGATTGAGCAATTCACCGGCGAAATTATTCGGCGAGCCGTTGCCGGAGCTGGCGTAATTGATCTGGCCGGGGCGCGTTTTCGCATAGGCGATCAACGCTTTCATGTTGTCGGCGGGTAGGCCGTTATATGTCACCAGTAACATCGGCGTGGAACTGGCAAGACTGATCGATGCCAGATCTTTTGCCGTATCGAACGGCATTTTTTTCACCACGCTGGGGTTGGTGGCGTGACCGTTGGCCACCCACAGCAGCGTGTGTCCATCGGGCGCGGCCGCACGCGCCACCATTTCCGAACCGAGCAGGCCGCTCGCGCCGGGGCGATTGTCGATAATCACCGGCTGGCCCAGCACATCGGCCAGGCGCGCGCCCACCATGCGGGCGAGGATGTCGGCATTGCCGCCCGGGCCGTACGGCACGATCAGGCGAATCGGACGCGTGGGGTAGGCCTGTCCTGAGCTCGTCGAAGCGATGTCGGCGGCCGAGGTAGAAAATGCGGCAGGCAACCCGCAAGCGGCCAGCAGGACAGTGCATGCAGAATAGTTCATCGCCATTCGGAAGGTAAGGTTGAGCCGCGCTCACAGGCCCAGATCAGACAGCCCCGCGTGATCATCTGGACGGCGTCCCAGCGGCCAATGGTATTTGCGTTGTGCCGCGGTGATCGGCAGGTCATTGATGCTGGCGATGCGGCGCTGCATCAGTCCGTGTTCGTTGAACTCCCAATTCTCATTGCCATAGGAGCGGAACCAGTTGCCCGAATCGTCGTGCCATTCGTAGGCGAAGCGCACGGCGATACGATTTTCGTGAAACGCCCAGAGCTCCTTGATTAACCGGTACTCCAGTTCTTTTTGCCATTTGCGCTGAAGAAACTGCACGATGGCGGGCCGCCCCGTGAGGAACTCGGCGCGGTTGCGCCAGGTGCTGTCCAGCGTATACACCAGTGACACACGTTCGGGATCACGCGTGTTCCAGCCGTCTTCGGCCAGGCGAACTTTTTGTAGAGCCGTGTCGCGAGTGAACGGCGGTAGCGGCGGACGCGTGCTCGTTTCGGTAGCCATGTGGGGCGCTTTGAAGTGATGGGATGTGTGTAATTTACCGGAACAAACTGAGATCGACAAATTCGCTTGCACCCATCACGGCGCGGCATCGTAAAATAGCGTTGCAACGGTAATCTGTCGCGATTCCTTACAACCGCACGACCAACGGCCACGCGCCCGGTGTCGTGGTTCTACAGGTAGCTATTTTCATGGCCGGAACATCCTACAAATCGATGCTGTTCGCCGGTGGAAGGACCAACGGTGTGGTCGGCATCGTATACACGCTCGTCCTGATCCTGTTACTCTCCTTGGTGTGGCGCGGTCTTAAGGGAATGGACGAAACCAGTTTCTATCGCGATACCTTGCAGCAGGCTACGCTCTCGATGGAATCGACCTTGCGCGCGCTGGGTGAAATGACGATCACCGACGGCGCAAGCGCCTCGCGTGCTGCGGCGCGCAGTTCACTCGCGGCTTTCGAGCAGGCGACGACGCAATTTGAAGCCCTCGGCGTTGCCGCCGCGACGCGCGAACAAGCGGCGGCGCTGCAAAGCGGTCTGGCAATTTTTCTGAATGAATCGGCCCATGTGCCGGGCATCGTAGGTTCGCCGCTCGCGGCCAAACTCGGCAAGCTGTTCAGCGACGGCACGGAACTGGCGAAAGTACTGAGCAAGGAATCGCAGGCGGCACGCGAGAACGCCGTGCGCGTGGCGCAGATCACGCGCCTGCTGACGCTGGTCGCCGGTTTCATCATATTGTTCGCCACGCTGGCGCTGTTCTATCAGTTCTATCGTTCGATTACCAAACCGCTGGGCGATGCGGCGCGGATTGCCAACACGATCGCGGCTGGCGACCTTACCCTTACGATCGACAAACCCAAGGGCGGCGCGGTGCAAGGGTTGTTCCGGGCGTTGACGGAAATGCGCGGCGAGCTGGCCACGGTAGTTGGGAACGTGCGCGCCTCCGCTCTAACCACTGCCGATTCGGCCCGCAAGATCAACGACGCCAACACCGATCTATCGCAACGTACCGAGGAGCAAGCGGCATCGCTTGAACAAACCGCAGCCACCATGCAACAGTTGACCAGCACCGTTGCGCAAAATACCCGGAACGCGGAGCACGCCAATCAATTGGCCGGCGAGACGCGCAGCGTGGCCGAAAAGGGCGGCGCGGCAGTCGAGCAAGTGGTCTCCACCATGGGGCGCATCAGCGCCAGCGCGTCGAAGATTACCGAGTTTTCGAGTCTCATTGATTCGATTGCGTTCCAGACCAATATTCTTGCCCTGAACGCGGCCGTGGAAGCCGCCCGCGCGGGCGAGCAGGGCCGCGGGTTTGCTGTCGTCGCCACCGAAGTGCGCTCACTGGCCCAGAAGAGCGCCACCGCGGCCAAAGAGATCAAATCGCTGATCGATGCGTCGCTCGCCGAAGTAGCGGCTGGAACGCAGGTCGCGGAAAACGCGGGTGCGACCATGCGGCAGGTGGTGGAGTCGGTGCGGCAATTGACCGACATCATGGGTGACATAGCGCAGGCGTCGCGCGAGCAGAATACGGGCATCTCGCAGGTGGGGATCACCGTCACGCAACTCGAAGGGGTGACCCATTCCAACGCCAACCTGGTACAGCAGAACGCCGATGCCGCCGAAGCATTGAGCGCGGAAGCGGAGCGGCTGGTCGCGTCGATGAGTGTGTTCAAGTTGCGCGACGACGAGGGTCATCACCAGAGCATGGCCGCCAAGGCGGCGCCGGCAGCTATTTTTACGGCACCGCCTGCGCGGATTACCCGATCCAGAGTCGCCAAAGACGCCAGAGCGACCTCGGAGCGGTTACTCCCCGCCGGGCGCCCTAACAAGCGTGGTGGCGACGAATGGAGCGAGTTCTAACCGGTGGGTGCGTGACCCAACGGGTAAGGAAATTTCTTCAGTTAATCCGCGCACCCGTTGCCTTAACCACCTTGGCCCATTTGTCGAGATCGGTGGCGATCAACTTCACCATGTCTTGCGGCGTGCCGGTGAGGGCATCGACGCCTTGATCCGATAATTTTTCTTTGATATCGGCCTGCGCCAATATCGCGCCGATGTCGCGGTTTAAACGCTGGATGATGTCGGCCGGCGTGTGGGCGGGAGCGAACATCGCGTACCACAACTCGGCGGAAAAACCGGACACGGTTTCGGCGATGGCAGGTGCCTCGGGCACGGCGGGCGAGCGCTTGGGGCCGGTGACGGCCACCGCGCGCAGACGGCCGGAGCGGATGTGCGGCACCACCGTGAGTGCGGAGGCGAACGACAGTGCGATTTGTCCGCCAATCAATTCGGTGACCGCCAGTGATGTCCCCTTGTACGGCACATGCACCAGCGTTGTTCCGGTCATCACGCCGAGCAGCGCACCGGCGAGATGGCCGAGCGAGCCGTTGCCGGATGAGCCGTTGGTCAATGCATCGGGCTTGGCGCGCGCCAGTGCCAGAAATTCTTTCGTGGTGCGCACCGGCAACGAGGGATGCACGACGAGTATCAGCGGGCTGGCGCCGATCTGCGTAACCGGCGCGATATCTTTGGTGACGTCGAACGGCATCTTGCGATACAGATGCGGATTGATGGTGATGGCGTTCGGCAGCACGATCAGCGTGTAGCCATCGGGCGGTGATTTCACCACCAGTTCGGTACCGACGATAGTGTTGGCGCCTGGCCGGTTTTCCACCACCACCTGTTGCCCCAGCCGGGTAGTCAGCGAGGCGGCGAGGATGCGCGACAAGGTGTCGTTGCCGCCGCCGGGCGCAAACGGTGACACGATGCGTACGGGTTTTGACGGCCAGGCCTGTCCTGAGCCTGTCGAAGCGGCCTGTGCCGCGGCGTCGGTAACGATCACGAATACGGGCAATAAAAACAATAACGTGCGCATAGGGAGGAGAATCGGTTGCATTGTTGCAGGAAGTGTAGAGAATATAGCGCGTTTTGAATTATCAGACGAAAACAAAAGGAGCAGGTAGCGTGGAACAAAAATCAACAACACCCATGCAGGATCGTTTGCGGGGCATGCCGCGGTGGATTTTCATGAGCCGGTGGTTGCAGGCGCCGCTGTATATCGGGTTGATCGTGGCGCAGGGTCTGTATGTGTGGCAATTCTGGCACGAGCTGGTGGGGCTGGTGCAAAAGATGATGGTCAGCAATATTTCAGAGACCGAGTTGATGCTTATTGTGCTCGGCCTGATCGACGTGGTGATGATCTCCAATCTGCTGGTGATGGTGATCGTCGGGGGGTGGGAGACTTTCGTGTCGCGCCTCGATTTGTCGGATCATCCGGACCAGCCGGAGTGGCTGTCGCACGTGAACGCGGGTGTACTGAAAGTCAAACTGGCGACGGCGATAATCGGCATCTCGTCAATTCACTTGCTCAAGACGTTCATCAACGCCGCACAGTACGACGTAAAGACGTTAACCGCGCAGACGGTTATACATTTGACCTTTGTGCTCTCGGCGCTGGCGATTGCCTATACCGAACGGCTCATGCATTTGCCGCTTGCGCCTGAAAAAACACATTAAAAACAGTAGTTATTATTCTTCGTATCAGGTGCGCTGCGTTAGCGCGGCAACCTGATCGCTTAGCGTGCGATGCAGCGCACTGGCTTCGGCCATGCTTTCCTGCATCATGTGCGCGATTTCCTGCAAACGTACATTAGCCTCGGGATGGGTGGCGCTCTGCGTGCGAATTTCGTCGACCAGCCCATTGAGCCAGGCGAGCCGGTCCCCCAGGTCCGCCAATGCTTGTTCAAAGGCGGCAGCAGGAGAAGGCGGCTCGCTTGCCACGGGCGGCGGTGTATCGGTCGTAATGGCAGTAGCAGTGGCGGTTTCGCCCGGCTGCGCCCTGACCACGAGCGTCATGATGTCGTCCACTGCGGGCACTTCCGGCGTCACCGGTGGGGCTTGCGGGCTGGGCACCACCATCGTCATGAAATCTTCGGACGGCGCGCTGGGTAAGCCAGCGGCGGGCGCTATTTCCGCAGGCGCCGATGCCGGCGCTTCGCTGGGAGCCTCGTTCGCGTGCACGCTGCGCAGTTCGCGTGCGCGCGCGGCGATGCCGGCGACGTCGATAGCGGGGTCTTCGTCGCCCTGCAGAGCGTAAGCCCATTCCGACAGCAATTCGCGCGAGTCCTTGACCAGCGCCAACAGTTCGGGCGTCGCGTTAAGCGACTGCTCCCGCCAGGTGTTCATGACCTGCTCCATCTCCCACGCGGATTCACCGAAGCCGCCCAGACCCACCATGCGCGCGCTGCCTTTCAGGGTATGGAAGGCGCGCCGCAGGCTGAGCAGTGCGTCGTGGTCATCAGGGCGATTGTGCAATTGCGCCGAACTGGTACTGATGGTTTCGAGTACCTCGTTGGCTTCTTCGAGAAATATATCGAGCATTTCGCGGTCGGCGCCTGCGCGTGCGCCGGGTGCGGGCGCTTGTGCCGGCACAACGGCGGCAGCGGTTTGTTCATCCGCCGCCGGCTGCACCGCCGGCATCGACTGGGTGAGCAACATAAGGGCGTCGTTGCCGGCCCGTTGCTCGTAACGGGTGAAGAACATGTTGACCGCGCGCTCGGCGGGCAACTTGCCGTACTGGCACGGCTCAAGATAAAAACCCAGACTGCCAAGGCCCTCGGCGACCCATTCGATGTCCTGGTCCAGCGTAGTGTGTGCCGGATTCGCGCAGCGCTCGATCAGACGCTGGCACACGGTGGCCAGACGCGCCGCGCGCTTTTGGTTGGA
>JAYVQD010000075.1:0-2804 GCA_043777275.1 Nitrosomonadales bacterium | reverse complement strand
ATGGGTGAAACCCATCACAACGAACGTTCGCATGCCACCGATGTTTGCGATGGGTTGCGCTGCGCTCCACCCATCCTACGTGTTTTGCTTTTGACGATGAACGCTAAAACCCGTACAAAGCCCCGTGCCCTTGATTGGCAATCGCCTGCGAAGCCCTTAACAAACACACCTGATTCGTCCCATCCGAATGTAAAAAGCTCGACGCATCGCGCAGGTATTTCTCCACCGGATGCTCGTGCATGATCGACGCGCCGCCGAGGATTTCACCGGCAAGCCGCGCGCATTCAAACGCGGTTTCCGATGCATTGACTTTCGCGAGCAAGCCCAGCGCGCGCGCTTCGGGTTGTTTGCGATCCGCCAGCCACGCGGCTTTCCAGATTTGCAGGCGCGCAGCGTCGAGTTTCATGGCCATGGTGCCGAGCATCATCGCCACCGCCTGTTGTTCGACGATGGGCTTGCCGCCCTGCACGCGTTTTTTGGCGTAGTCGAGTGCGTATTCGTAAGCAGCACGGCCCACGCCCAGCGCGGTGGCGGCGGCTTCGGCTTTGCTGCCCCATAGGTAGTCGCTGCGTAATTTTCCCAACAGACCTTCTCCGACCAGCAGATTGCTCGCGGGCACGCGGCAATTCTCAAAATGAAAGGTGCCGTTGGTCGCAAGGCGCTGGCTGCTTTTTTCGTGAAAAAATCCGGCGCGAAAGCCGGGCGCGTCCGAGGGCACGATGAACACGCTGCCACCCTCACGCAGCGTTTTTTTCGGATCGGTGCGCGCCACCACGAAATACAGTTTCGCCATTGAACCGTTGGACACATAACGCTTGCTGCCGTTGATGACGTAATGATCGCCGTCGCGCACCGCCGTGGTTTTGAAATCGATATCGGGCGCATCGTAAAAGCCCTGATGATCCGAACCCGCGCCCGCTTCGGTGATGCCGATAGCGGTGGTGGCTTCCGGGTCGGCGACGAATTTCGGGATGAAGCGTTGCTGTTGCTCCGCGTTCATCGCTTCGCCGAATAGATTCGCCATTTTCCAGCATTGATCCATGATGACCGCGAAGCCCAGATCGCCCACCGCGAGTTCTTCGCCGACAAGACACATGGTGAAGATGTCGCACGCAGTGCCGCCGAATTTTTTCGGCACGCCCATGGTGCGTATGCCCTGTTTATCGGCTTCGCGTATCCAGTCCCACGGGATGCGCTCGGCGGCGGTGGGCAGGCGGTCGCGGCGCATCACGTCGGGCTTGATGATTTTTTCGGCGAACTCGCGCGCGAGACTGCGCCAGCGTTGTTGTTCCTGGGTGAGGGAGAAATCCATGGATGATCCGTCAGAAATAAAAAGTCTGCAAAGGCAATTATACTGTAACTATTTGTTTTTATTGATATTTTTACAGTATCACGATTGCAGACAATTATACGCTTCCTGCCGCGCGGTCACTGCGCGCAAGCCTTGGAACGCACCTGTGGTGGCGAGCCGGGCGCGTTACCAACGCGCCCGGCGTCGCATCAGTCGCCGCGATCGATGCGGAATTCGCGTTTGCCGTCGATGATGATCTGGCGCGGATCGGCGGGCCGGGGCGCGGCGGCGCCGGGTGGGCCGTTCGCAGCGCGGAAGTTCTGAATGCCCATCGCCAATTGCAACGAATAGTCGAGCGATCTCGCACCGGCATCGAAGGGCTGCGCCGCCTTGATATTGCGAAACCAGCGCATTGGGTCGGCTGCCGATGGCAGCATGCTCGACAGCTCGGGCGTCTGTGCGGTCGCGTGACACGACAGGCACGCCGAGCGCGGATTGTCGACCGGGCCGTTCAAGCGGCCGCCGCGGCCCAGGTGCCGTGACACCTGGTTATTCGGATTGATCCACGATTCAAGCGGTTTGTCGCCGGCGCGCACGCGCGCATCGGTGAGCGCCGGATCGTTGCCCCACATCAATCCCACCGGCACCATGCGCTGCCATACGGTGGCGCCGCTGCGATTGCCGTCGTAGACGAAGGTGCCGAAGATCCAGCCGGTGGTCGGGTCGGCGCGCGAATCGCGCACCGCGACATCGAGTTGCAGCAAGCGCAGCTTTTGCACCTGGCGTGTACCGGTGCCGGGACAGCCGGTGCCGGTCGACGGGCGATTGATGTGTGCGTCCCATTCAAAGGTATTGCGCAGGAACGGCACTTCGGTGGTAGCTGCTTGCGTAAATAATAATTTCGCTACCACCGTGCCTTCGGGAAACACCGCTTTGGTGGCGTCGGGCGCGTTCTCGTTGGCCCACACCTGGCCGACCACGAAGCCGCCGCGCGGGTTATAAAAACCGACCGCCCAATTTTGATGGCAACGGGTTTGGTTCTGATGCAATTCACCGCGGCCGGCGCTGGTGGGCCGCGGGCTATTGCGCTCGCGCGTCAGGCCGTGGATGAATTCGCGTCCGCTCGAACCGCGATGCATCCACGGCGTGTGGTACCACTTGCGCACGGCGTTACGCTGCACTTCCCAATCGACTTCGGGATTACCTTCGACGACGTAGTCGAGCACGGCGCGTATATAGTCATCGGGCTGTGTTTTGAAATCGAGGGTGCGCCAGGGCAGATTGCCCATCGGCGGCAGCGTTTGCGGGTAGTCCTGGCTCATGCGGAACACCGGGCCGCTCCAGCCCGCAATCGGTGCATCGCGCGCATCAGGAAAGGCCGCGTGGGTTGCGGGCGGCAGCAGCGCGCTACTCAGTAAAATGAAGGCGCTCGCGAATGTCACCGCGGCGCGCGGCAACGGCGCAAAGTCTGAAGAGTTCATAAGCATCTCCTGAAAAGGGTCATTTACCTCGT
>JAYVQD010000074.1:0-37094 GCA_043777275.1 Nitrosomonadales bacterium | reverse complement strand
CCAGGCCTTGCGCCATTTTTCTTCGTCGATGGCGGCGATGCTGCCGCCGGGAATAGCGCCCGCGTTGTTGACCAGCACATCAATGCCGCCGCAGGCCTGCGCCAGCTTGCGCGCATCCGCCGACGACGACAGATCCGCCGCGTGACACGTCACCGTGACCTTATGCGCGGCAGTGATCTTTGTCTTGGCCGCGTCGAGGTCGGCGGCATTGCGCGCGGCGATATGGACATCGCATCCCTCCGCAGCAAACGACATGGCCGTGGCCAGCCCGATGCCTTTCGATCCGCCCGTAATGAGGACGCTTTTACCTTTAAGATTCAAATCCATTTTGATCTCGCTCCTTGGACAGTGGTGGCAGTGGTGGCAGTGGTGGCAGTGGTGGCAGTGGTGGCAGTGGTGTTTGCGGCGCGGCTTTTTTTGTCACACTGTGCGCCGAATGATTTTAGCAGACTACCATGCCGCAACTTCGCGGCGGCGGTCGCTTTACATTCGCCGCAACTCGCCTTAGTGTTCCACCTCGGCCCTCAAGGAGTATCACCCCATGACAGCGCAAGAAAAAGCCGCGATACTCGCGTCACTGCCCGTACGCCCCGACGAAGACCCTTTTTCCGTCACCATCGGCGGCTTTTATCGCCGCTGGTTTAATCTGGTGGACGATCTGCAGGCGCTGATCGACACCGTGCCCACCATCAAAAGCACCGAAGACGAAGACTGGGTGCCCGCATGGAGCGCCGTCGCCGAACGCTTTGAAACGCAGGCCGTCGCAGCACTGGCGCGCGGCAACAAAGCGCTCGCGCGCAAAAATTTCCTTGAAGCGAAAACGTTTTATTCGCTGGCGAGATTTCCCGCGCCGTATCACTCCGGCTCCGCCATCTGCCCGCCCGACATGAGCCCGATCAAGGCGCGCTCGTATCAAAAATATCTCGACTGCTTTCACAAAGCCACCGCCCTGCGCGACGAGCCGCAGGAAGTATTGAAAGTGCGGCGCGACGGCAAGGAAGCCGTCGGTTATCTGCGCCTGCCCAAAGGCGCGTCGGCGAAAAACAAAGTGCCCGCCGTACTGGTGATGTGCGGCGGCGACATGTACAAGGAAGACCGCGAAAAATACGCCGACGGCGCAACGAACCAAGGCATGGCCGCACTGGTAGTCGATGCGCCGGGCACTGGGCAAACCTCGTTCGCGCACGAGCCCGCGGCCATCGTGGCATGGCAGGCCGCACTCGACGCGCTGCAGGCACGCTCCGAAATCGACGGCAACCGCCTGGGCGCATTCGGCGTCAGCCGCGGCGGCCTGTGGGTGATGCGCCTCGGCGCACAGGACAAACGCATCAAAGGCCTGATCTCCTGCGCCCCCGGTGGCGTGGGCTACTGGGGCACCGACGAAGAGCGCGCCGAAATCCGCCGCGCCGCCTTCGAGCGTTACAAAACTAACTGGTTCGGCCCGCGCGGCACCAAACCCGAACCGAAAGAAATGACCGAAGCAGATCAACGTAAAGAGTTTTTGCGCTGGTCGCTGAAAGACAACGGCTTGCTCGACAACCTGACCATGCCGATGTTTCTGGTCAACGGCAAAGTGGATCACCTAACACCGATTGGCAACCTCTACATGGCGCTGGAAAGCGGGCCACCTGCGGGGCGTGTGGCGCGCGTGTACCCGGACGATGGCCACATTGCCGCGCGTAATGAACGCGAGTGGGGGCCTGCGGCCTGGAAGTGGCTGGCGGGGGTTTTGATGGAGGGGATGAAGCCGGTCGTGGCAGTGAAGAAGCGTGCGCCAGCAAAGGCCGCAAAAAAGCGCGCTACGGTGAAAGCGGCCGGCAAAAGCGGCGCGGTCAGGAAGGCGGTTAAGAAAACCACGAAGAAAAAAGCAGCAAAGAAAAAGTGATTTTTCACCTCTCGCTATTCTGGATGATTCACGAAAAACCATTCACCGTAGAGGCGCAGAGGCGCGGAGAACAACCGCAGAGAAATTCGCGGGGCTTCTCTGCGAAACCTCTGCGCCTCCGCGCCTCTGCGGTGAGGCATTTGCGTTGTCGTCCGACACGGTATCAATGAGCATCGCCTTCATGAATAATGCAGTCTATTGGAGTCACATCATGCAAAAGCAAGCACTTACGGCACTGGCAATCTCTACCGCTATTTTTGGCGCATCAGGCGTATCTGCCCAAGATGCCGCGGCCAATTACCCGGCCAAGCCGATCCGCATTGTTGTCGGCTTTCCGCCCGGCGGCGCGACCGACATTCTCGCGCGCATCCTGAGCGCGCAGCTCACGCCCGCATGGGGGCAGCCGGTGGTGATCGATAACCGCGGCGGCGCGGGCGGCACCATCGCCGCCGACATGGTGCATAAGGCCACGCCCGACGGTTACACCCTGATGATGGTTCCCAGCGGGCCGTTTACCGTCAGCGCCAGCACCTACGACAAGCTGCCTTACGACACCGCCACCGGGTTCGCGGCCATCTCCCTGCTGGCGTGGGTCACCAACGCCATCGTGGTGCCGCAGAATTCCCCCGTGAACAACCTGCAGGATCTGATTCGGCTGGCCAAAGAAAAACCGGGGCAGGTGTCCAACGCATCATCCGGCAACGGCTCGCTGCATCACCTGGCGGGAGAAGTCTTCAAGCGACTGACCGGCACCAACATGACCCATGTGCCGTTCAAGGGTGGCGGCCCCGCGCTGGTGGCGGTCGCCGCGGGCGAAGTCACCTTCGCCTTCGCCTCGGTGCCCTCGGCGATGCCGTTGATACAGTCCAAGCGCCTGCGCGCAGTCGTCGTCACCAGCGCCAAGCGTTCAAGCGCGTTGCCTGACATACCCACCATCGCCGAAGCCGGCTTGCCGCTGCCGGCGGGGCTGGAAATGCGCGAATGGTACGGCATGGTCGCCCCGCTGAAAGTACCGCAACCCATCATCGCCAAGCTCAACAGCGAAATGGTGAATATTTTCAAGAAACCCGACGTGCAGACCCGGCTTGCCGACATGGGCGCGGAGCCCGCGGGCAGCACGCCCAAGGAACTGGCCGTGCAGATCGCCACGGACGTGCAGACCTGGGCGAAGGTGGTTAAAGAGGCGGGGATACGGGCGAATTGAGCGCGTGATGTGAGCGAACGATATTTCTCGCGGTCGTACGCAGAGGCCCGGCGTAGATTCATCGAGGCCGCCCGCGCGGTTGACGCCACAGTGCATTCGTATGTCATCGATGCCGCCGCAGAGGAAAATCTTACCATCGACGTCGCGATTGTCGGCGCGGAAAGCGACCCCGCGCTGGTGGTGTCATCGGGCGTTCACGGCGTCGAAGGCTTTTTCGGCTCGGCGGTGCAACTTGCGTTGCTTGAACGCCTCAAAGCAACGAACGATAAGCAAGGCATTCGCTATGTGCTGATTCACGCCGTCAACCCCTACGGCTTCGCGCACCTGCGCCGCGTCAACGAAGGCAATGTCGATCTGAATCGTAATTTCATGGCGAGCGCCGATGATTACGCTGGCGCCCCAAGCGGTTATGCCGGACTCAATGGCCTGCTGAATCCCGAATCCCCGCCGTCAAGGTTTGAACCCTTCAAAGCCAAAGCGCTTTGGAAAATCTGGCGTATGGGCTTGCCCGCATTAAAAGAGACCGTCGCGCGCGGCCAGTACGAATATCCACGCGGGCTTTTTTACGGCGGGAAAAAGCCGTGTGCCTCGACGAAAATCGTGCAAGACAATTGCGACTCATGGTTGGCGGCGTCCCGGCACATCGTGCATATAGACCTGCACACTGGCTTGGGCCCACACGGAAACTATAAGCTGCTGCTCACGGAATCAGCCTATTCGGAGCGCCGCGATTGGTACGCCGAAACATTCGGAGCAGATCATATCGAACCGCTCACAAAGCCTGACGGCATGGCGTACCGCGTCTCCGGTGAATTTGGTCCGTGGATGCAGCATCATTTCCGAACGCGGGATTATCGCTTCGCGGGCGCGGAGTTTGGCACCTATGACGTGATCCGCGTACTCGCCGCACTGCGCGCCGAGAATCGCGCGCATCACTATTGCGCGCCGGATAGCCCGGATTACCTCAGGGCAAAGGAAGAACTTCGGGAGTGTTTTTGTCCTGAGTCAGTGACTTGGCGGAAGCAGGTGATTGACGCCGGGCTTCGGGTTGTGGATCAGGGAATTCAGGCCTTAGTCGCCGCAAGATAAGTGCGCTCGCACCCGTTGGAAAAGTGCCGCAGTCAATCGGCGATCAGTCGGTACCAGTTACGAAAGAAATCGGCTTATACGATCAGTCACGCGCGCGTGATGTTTGATCTGGCACTCCCAAATGACTAAGCACTTCCAGCCAAGCTGCTTCAGGCTGCGAGAATTTCGCTTATCCCGCTGAATATTCTTCGCGAATTTTGGCAGCCAATATTCGATATTCGAAGTAGGCGTAGTAGCGTTCGCGCATCCATGTCGATGCCAGAAACAGCCATGCACAAATATGACTTTGCGAAGTCGTGGAAAGACTAAGTCCGGCTTGCCCGGAAGATGTGCGCAATGCAAACGATACCTATAGCCCAAGCCAAACGCGATTTTCCTGACCGCCATCTCAGGTTCCGTGTCTTTTCCTTTGACGCGGGACATGATCAGACTACGTGCGGCCTTGTCAAAAATATCTACCATCGCCAGACCGGAATCAAAAGTTTTCTACCCTACCCTGAGTCCGCCTGCCATCCCTATTGCGACAACATCAGGCACCGAGATTTTTAGGGATTTCGATCATTAACGATAAATCCGTTTCGACCTCTTTCACTCGTGCGTTGTAAATCTCCAGAAGTTTCAGCAGCGCCTTCGTGGATGCACCCTTGCCAAACATGGCTATTTCATTGACGTTAAAGCCAACAAATGACTCAATCGCCGAGACGTCGATTCTTCCGCTCGCAATATTATCGGCATTCTGTCTCGCGCCTTCGACACTACGCGCCGGAACAAGTAGGAATGCGTTTTTGCCTTCGTTAAGGTTGGTTACGCATTTTTCAAAAACGGCCGTCATTGGCGCCACAGTCACATGAAATGCGGTGTCTTGAACCGTAAAGTCGCCCAGCCTTCCGGTTTGCTCATCTGCCGCCGCATAAGAGTCATTCGAGATAGAGATGCTCGGAAAGCGCAATTGCAGCTTGGCCCCAACCAAATACTGCGCAACTGGTCCTTCCTTACCACTGACACGTGAAACGGCTAGAATATCGCCGATCAAATTGGCTGTGCTTTTTTCAGTTGTAAAAACGAACTTAATCCGTTCGCGGCTGAAAAAATCCCGCACTCGAGCAAGCAAGAAGCGCTGAATGTCTTCAAGCGCGACCACGCGCTTTTCGCTGGACAAACCCGCTAAACCAAGTTTATCGATAGCGTCCAGGAAAGCACCTATTTCCGCTCGTAAACCCCGATTGGTGCGACCACCCTCTTTGAGGAATTTCCGATGCTCTCCCAATTGTGCGAGGATTTTCCCAACCGCCGCGCCACTTGCCCCTTTGACTTGTGTGCCACCTTTAGCCGTGTGGAACGCAAGATCAAGCTTGAATTTTTGCTTGAGTCGCTCCGTAACAGCCAAAGCACCCGCTAAAGTTCCTCTAGCAGGAAAACCGCCTTTATATACATTAAGGCTCGCGTACCACTTATTCAGAGGTTCGAGCGTCGTCATGCAGTCGCCAACTCTTGGGGTGCCATATAGCTACCAGACATCGCGATAAGCGGATCAAAATAATTCTTAGCAATCCACTCAACAACGGAGACGCAGACCGCGTCCCCGAAGCCAAACAATGCCTGATTGAGCGGCGCTTCAATTTTGAAATCATCAGCGCCCATCAGCCGCGCGCATTCGCGTGGCGACAGTAAACGCGCCATCGCTTTACCATAACCACCCTTGAACAATATCTGCCGCCCGCTTCCACCCTTGGGTGTACGTAAACATCCAGCAATTCCGTCAACGCGAAGTTCCGCCATTGATTTTTCATTACGCACTCTCCGGAAAACGGTTCCGTAAGACCAACGTCGAGTGCGTATCATCTTATCGGCTATCGCGCGGTGTTTGATGCTCATTTGCGCAAGCAAATAATCTACGCGATCCAGGCTCCACCACGATTCTGAGCTCGCCGGCAAATCCTCCAAAATGTCGTCCACCACCATGCGTAATTTGGGTAGAGGCGGCAAATTCACCAACGCCCAATCAATTTCGGGATGGTTGAATATGAAATCTGCAAGCGCTTTCGGGCGAGCCTCACTTTCATAGAATCCAAAACTTCTCTTAGATTCTGCTGATCTTCCGTCACGTAGTACGCCTGCCACGAATAGCCGCTGCCGGCTTTGCGGTACAAATCTCGCAGCGTCGATTATGAACGGGTCTACTCCATAGCCTAATTTGTTCAGCGCAAGCAACGCCTCTTGAAAATCCTTGCCTTGGTGCGAAGTCAAAAAACCTGTGACATTTTCGATTAGCAAAAATCGAGGGCGTCTGCGTCCCATAGCTTTAATCACATTGATAAATCCCCAGAACGCGGAAGATTGAGCCCCGGATAGCCCTTTACGCCCACCCGCAAGCGACAAATCCGTGCATGGGAACGAAGCCGTAGCGAGCGTGGCAGTAGGAATTTCTTCGGGGGTTAATTTATGAATGTCGCGAAGAATGAAATGATTAATCTCATCTCCAAATTGACAACTATACATTTCCAACTTGAGTGGATCAATGTCGTTGGCAAGTATCGTCTTCCATCCTGCTTTTTCCAAACCCATTCGCATAAGGCCAATTCCCGCGAAGAACTCCACTACGGTCTTTGGCGGCAGCTTATCAACGGCATAATATTTGTGAGGCTGTCGGATGGTAATTTTCAGGACTTTGCCCAATTAAAACTCCAAATTTAAATTTGCCTAAATTGTCATCTCAAGCCAAGGAGATATTCGAGAATTGTACTCCCTTAGCCGGCTTAGGGCGACAACACAGGGAACGTAAGCACTTTCAAGCGAAGAAGTTAACGTCGATAATACTCAAACCGCTTTTCTTGCTTTGCCGACGCGCTTGGCTCGCTGCTTCGTGACCGCCGCAAATACCTGCTCCGTAGTCAGCAATCGCCCATCCGCGATATCCGCGTCGCCCGCCGCGATTTTTTTTCTCCCATTCACCTTTCAGTATTGCATGCTCTATGAACTGGCCGCTATCAGCTTGGTTAATACCTTCTTGAATGGCGGCGATCTGCCGCTCGTTTAACTCCACGAATTGCCGCACGGCTTCTGCCGCCAAAGCCGCTCGGTTACGTCGCACTGTCTTGGCGATCTGATCCAGCCGCTTGCGAGTGCTGGCGTCGAGCCGCAGGGTCACGGGTTCGTTCATTCAAGCCTCCTGTCTGCTTCGACTATAAAGCGCATTCATTCCATTGCGCGTCCACCCGAAGAGTTGTGCCACTCGACGCTGTGTTATGGATTCCCGCCTGCGCGGGAATGACGGTATTTGGGATGCATTTGATGACGCCCGATGCCGAGAAAAACCATAAGACTACTTCGCCCTCACTTCACCCTCATTTCACCTTCCGCAACTTCTGCAAAGACCGCAAGTTAGCCGGAATCGGTTCATCCGGATGCGTGGTCGGCCAATCGGTGAAGCTCACCTCACCCACATAAATATCCCCATGCCGATCCAGCGCCACGCCATGCGGGGCGATGAATTTTCCGGTGACGTTGCCGGGGCCGTTCTGCCCGCCGAGGCGCGAGATTACCGTGCCTTTTTTATCAACGATGCTGATGCGCGGGCCAATGTTCGGATGCAATCGATTCACACGCGCACCGGAGCCGAGTTCCCCGATGATAAATTCCGGCTGTGCGCCGGGATTGCCCAGATTGCAAAACAATCCGCAGGGCCGATGCATGTTGTTCCACTGCGCTTCGTATTTGCCATTGCCATCGAACACCTGCACGCGGTGGTTTTCGCGGTCAGCGACATACACCCAGCCGTCGCGGTCGGTGACGATGTTATGCACGATGTTGAACTGGCCGGGGTCGGTGCCCGGCTCGCCCCATGATTTAATCAGTTTGCCGTCCGGTGAATATTTATGCACCTTGGCGTTGCCGTAACCGTCGGAGACATAAATATCACCGGTGGGCGATAACGCGGTATGCGTGCAGCGGTGAAACGGCAGGCCGCTCATATACGGCGTGGGTTTGCCGGGGGTGCCGATCTCCATCAGGATTTTGCCCATCGTCGTGCATTTGCGCACCACGTGGCCGCCGTCGTCGGTGAGATACAGCGTGTCGTCTGCGTCTATGTGCAGGCCGTGCGCACGCGGGTACTGGCCCTCGCCCCACGAGCGCAGAAAGTTGCCGTCGCGGTCGAACACCATCATCGGGTGCTCGCCGCGGTTGAATACATAAACCTGATCTTTGCTGTCGGTGGCAACCGCGCCCACGTCCTTGAACGACCAGCCATCGGGCAACTTGGCCCAGTGGTCGATGACTTCGTAACGGTGTTCACCACTGCCGAGAATGACTGACATAGCGGGCTCCCTGTTGATTGATGCGGACAAATCGGTGCGTTGGTTCTTTGCATTGTAACGAACTCAGGCTACAGTCCTGCCATGCAAATAGCGCGGCACGCGCCTGACGGCACAGTAGGTCGCACTGTCATAAGTATTTGTTTTTATTGAACTTTTTATAATTTAATTTCCCGGATACATTCTGCCCAATGAAAACCGCCTTACGTGCTTCGATCAAAACGTTGTGCAGCGTCACGTGGCTGCTGGTGATGGGAAACGCGCTCGCGCAAACCTTCCCTGCCAAAGCCATACGCATCATCGTGCCGGCCGCGCCGGGCGGCGGCACGGATATTCTGTCGCGGATGTTGAGTGCGAAGCTGACTGAAAATCTTGGGCAAAACATGATTATCGAAAATCGCGCCGGCGCTTCCACCAACATCGGCACGGAGTTGGTGGCGCGTTCCGCACCGGATGGTTACACCGTGTTGATGGCCACCACGCCGCACGCGATCAATCCGAGCCTGTTCGCCAAACTCAATTTCGATCCGGTGCGTGATTTCACCATGATCAGCCAGTTGGCGTTGACGCAGAACGTGCTGCTCACGCATCCGTCATTGCCGGTGAGCAACGTGAAGGAATTCATTGCGCTGGCGAAGGCGCGCCCAGGCCAACTGACCGCCGGCACCTCCGGCGGCACGTCGGCATTTCTCGCGGTTGAAATGCTGCGCGCGGCAGCGAAGATTGACGTGCTCAATATCCCCTACAAAGGCGCGGGGCTGGCGTTGAACGACATTATCGCGGGCCATGTGCAATTTCAGGTGAACACCACGCTGGCCACGATACAGTTTATCCAGTCAGGCAAACTGCGCGCCATCGCCACCTGCGGCGCGAAACGAACCACCACGTTACCGCAAGTACCGACCGTCGCCGAAACCATTCCGGGTTTTGAATCCAGCGGCTGGTATGCGCTGATGGGGCCGACCGGCATGCCGCGCGATGTGGTGCTAAAGCTGCACGCCGCGTTCAGCAAATCGATACAAGCGCCCGATATCGTTAAGCGCCTGACCGAACAGGGCGTCGATATCGTCGCCGGTTCGCCGGATGAACTCACCAAACTAATGCCGCTCGAAATCACAAAATGGGCGGCCGCGGTAAAAGCGTCGGGCGCGAAAGGGAATTAAAACGTCTGGTATTTCGCTGTCGCCAGCAAGTGCGTTGTCTCCGTTTTCAGCGCGGCCACATCGTCGGCGTTGAGCGGCTGCAACGGCGCCTGCGCCTTGAACGCCTGCGCCGTGAGCGGCAACGCAAGATAGTGGCCGTAGGGTTGCAACGTGGCGCCGCGCGCGCGGCCATACAGATGCACGTGCAGTTCGTGGCGCCAGTTGCCGTTGTCCTGATAGTTGATTCGGCCGATGTCGATGCCGCGCTGGGTCAACACGGTTTTCATCGCCGCGCCCGCCACCATGGTCAGCTTCATCAGCTCTATCGCCAGTTCACGATCAAGCTGCGTGCGATCTTCCACCGCCGCCTTGGGATTGATGATCAAATGCCCGCCGTCGCCGCGCGACACATGCGGCTGTTCTGGTGTAAGGATGGTGAAATGTTGCGATTCAACGATAATCATATTATTTGCGCCGTTGCGACCTTATGTATCAATCGCACCAATCGTATCAATCATGCGCGCTAACTGCACGCCACCGCATAAACATCATGCACACCCTGCGGCAGCCGGTATTCGCTCCACGATACCCCTGCGTCCTGCGTGCCGAACACCTGCCCCGCACGCGTCAAGCTATACACCTGCGCGGCGTCGCGCGGATGCACGCACACCGACATCAGCGTTGATTCGGCTTTGATGCCGTGGTCGATGCGGCGCCAGTTCTGCGCCAGATCGTCGCTGCGATACAGCGAGCCGTCCTGGCTGAATGCCGCGGGCGACAGGCACGCATACATCGTGCGCGCGTCGTGCGGCGACACGATCACATCGCGGCAATAGGTCAGCGGCGAGAAGCGCCCGATCTCGGTGTCGTGCCACGTTGCGCCACGATCATCGCTGCGGAATACGCCCATGCGTATCGCGAGAAACGACGTATCCGGCGCGGCTGCGCTGATCGCCAGCGCGTGCGAATCGAGCATGCCTTCGCAGTGGCCGCAGTGGCGCCCGCCGACATTGCTTTGATAACGCGGCTGCTCGGCAAATTTCATCAGCGATGCCGATTTATCCGTCCACGTTTCGCCGCCATCGGCGCTGTGGATCACACCGCTGACTTCCAGCGCGGCGTACACATCATCCGGGCGATTCGGGTCGGCGGTAATGCGGATGGTGCGTGTGTCGAACCCTTCGCGTTCGCAATGCGCGGGGGACTTTGCATTGGGTAGCCGATGCCAGTTATCCCCGCCATCGAGGCTGCGATACAACGCGACGGGCGCCGTGCCTGCATACAAAATATTATGTCGTGTCGGGTGGATCGATATCGTCCAGATAGCTGCGTTGCGATCTGGAAACCCCAGCTTCTCCCAATGATCGCCGCCGTCGATACTGCGGTAGGGGCCATCCTGCGTGCCGGCATAAATCACATCGGGGTGGGTGGGATGCACCACCATCGCTCGCACGTCGGGGTTTTGCGGCAAGCCGTTGGTGAGTGACTCCCATTCGTTTCCACTGGCACCGCCCGCATCCTGGGGATAACGCCGGAACAATCCGCCGATCATTTGGGTGCCGGTTTGCAACACCGAAAATCCTGCGCCTGCGAAGAGGCGTGTTTTGCCGTGGTTTGTCATGTTTTCTCTTATTTAGTTAAGTATTTGATTATATTGAATATTTTAAAATGCCTTAATGCCCTGACGTTGTATCAGTGGCTGCCATTTCATTTTTTCGCCAGCGAGATACGCCGTCAACTGTGACGGCTCGCCGCCCGCGATGTTGATGCCTGATTGCGTCACGACTTTGCGGTATTCGGGTTCCTGAAACACGGCGTTGATATCGCGATTGATCACGGCAATGATGTTCGCCGGCGTACCGGCAACCACGAACACACCGTGCGGCACGCCGGAATAAAAATCAGCAATGCCGGCTTCGTCGAACGTCGGCACCTCCGGCAGCGCCGAGGCGCGCACCTTGCTCGCGATGCCCAGACCCCGCACGCGTCCGCCGCGAATGTGGCCGAGCGCCGAAGCGCCGTTGTCGAACAGCATCTGAATTTCGTCGCCCAACATCGCTGCGATGGCGGGTGCAGCGCCCTTGTAGGGAATATGCACGATGTCGATGCCGGCAACGGCCTTGAACAATTCTCCGGCCAGATGCAGCGACGTGCCCTGCCCGCCTGAACCAAAATTCACTTTGCCCGGCTGCGCTTTCGCGTGCGCGATGAGCTCGGATAGTTTCGATAGCTTCGTCTCTCGAAACGCCGCGTTGACCAGCAAAATATGCGGCGTGTCGCTCACCAGTATCACCGGCGCAAAATCACGTTCGGCATTGAACGGCAGTTTTGCGTAGAGCAATGGATTGGTCACCAGTATCGGAAGCGAGGCGAAAAACAGCGTGTAACCATCGCGCTCACTGCCCGCCACCGCATGCGCCGCTGCGTTGCCCGCAGCGCCCGCAATGTTATGCACCACCACCGGCTGCTTCCAACGATTGTTCAAGCGCTCAGCCAGCCGCCGCGCGGCCAGATCAGCGCCACCGCCCGCGGCGAAGGGCGCAATGATGCGCACCGGCCGCACGGGATATTCCTGCGCGATGGCGGTTGCCGCACACGTCAGCCCCACGCCCACGAGCAGTCCCGCGATCAGGCCCGCCACGATCCGGTATTCTTGAAACGCACCTGCTGACCGCATTCGCAATTTCCTCGCTACATTGTTTCGACAGTGAGGTTAAGCAGGTACTGCAACGCGGTCAAGACACGCAATCACGATAACGACTCACCGGCGTACTCACCGGCGTAAAATGCCGCACATGCTCAGAACCATACGCGCCATCACCTTCGATCTCGACGACACGCTGTGGCCGGCCGCCCCCACACTCACCCGTGCGGAGCAACGCGCCCATGACTGGCTGGCGGCCAACGCACCCGCGGTCGCCGCTCTCTGGTCGATAGACCAATTGCGCGCACTGCGCATGTCCATCTACAATCAGCATCCCGAACTGCATCACGATTTTCTGCGCCTGCGGCGCATCGCCATGCACGCGGCTTTTGAGCAGGCGAATGTGTCCGGCGCCGCAGCGGATGCATTGATCGAGCGCGCGCTCGAGGTATTCATGACCGCGCGCAACGAAGTCGATCTCTACCCCGATGTGCGCGACAGCCTCGCGCGGCTCGCGCGCCGCCTGCCGCTCGCCTCGCTCACCAACGGAAACGCCGATGTCGCGCGCGTGGGCATCGGCCATTTTTTCAAGGCCGCGATATCCGCGCACGCCCACGGCGTGAGCAAACCGCATGCCGCCTTGTTTCACATCGCCTGCCGCGAACTGGCGTGTGAACCCGAAGCAGTGCTGCACGTCGGCGACGACATGACGCTCGACGTGCGCGGCGCGCGTGATGCCGGTTTGCAAACGCTGTGGATCAACCGCACGGCGGCGGCGTGGGAAGGCGGCGATGCGCCCGATACCGTGAATGATTTGCCGGGGGTGGAACGCTGGCTGGAGGCCAACGCGGGCCGTTGCCGCGGTTAGAGCCTGTTAACGACCTACACGCGAGCGCGCCACAATCCCGGCAAATCCGCCACGCTGTCAAGCAAACAGGAATGCGGCTCGCGCGCGAGTTGTTCGCGCGTGTGTGCGCCCGACAGCACGCCCACGCTCACCGCCACACCGGCGTTATGCGCTGCCTGCAAATCGGACACCGTGTCGCCGACGTTGAGCACGTGGCGCACGCTCACTATGCCAGTCAATTCCATCGCGCGAAAAATCATGTACGGCGCGGGACGGCCCTGCTTCACGTCGTCGCCGCAGATCACGGCACCGGCCATTCCGCGCCAGCCCAGTGCGTCGAGCAGCAGCGTGGTGATGTCGCGGTCAAACCCGGTGTTCAGTGCAAGTTTGATGCCGCGCTCACGCAACCACGCAAAGGTTTCCGCCGCGCCGGCCACCGGCCGGGCTTCATGGGTGAACACGCGCTGTAAATGGGATTTAAAAGAGGCATACACCGCCTCCACACGCTGCGCGTCGCTGCCGTACTTCGGCGCAATCAAGGTGGCAATCGCCTCGCGCTTGGATGCGCCGCGCACCGCGCTGATTTGTTGCGCCGAGGCTTCGACACCGTGATCGGCGAGCGCGGCTTCAAAGGCGCGCGCGACTTCGCCGCTGTCCTTGACCGAGGTGCCCGCCATGTCGCACACCACCAGTCTGATCGCGTCCATCAGTCGAAGTCCAGCATGCCCGCCGACACCAGCCGATTCTCGACCCGCTGCACACTACGGAAGGACTTGACGACCTGTTCGGCGCGGGCGACCACCTCGGGTTTTTCCGGCGTGCCCTCGATCATCACCACGCTGTCACGCACGCTGACGCGGATGTTGATGCCGCGCACCAGCAATTTGCCGTCTACACTTTCAATTTGTGCGCCGGGTGAAAATTCCTGCCGCAGCGCTTCGGCGATTTGCCGCAGCAACACCGGGTCGGCAACCGGCGCGCTGCTGGTTTGGGGCTTGGTCACCACGGCCACCGGCGCCACGACCGGCGCTGCCTTGATGACCAGGCTGTCCTGATAACCGGTGCGCGCGAGGATGTAATCGACCGCGGCTTTCACCTCGTCGTCGGTCAGATTGGCGAAGCCGCCCTTGGGCCCCATCGCGGAATTCGGCACGCCCTTGACGCCGCCTTCATGCATGGCGGCGCGGCCGCGCTGCCAGCGCGGCTCCCAATCCGCGCGATGCGTGATGCGCGGCGCATTGCCCGCGCCGCTGTCATGGCACACGTTGCAGGTGGCTTTGTAGACGGCCTCGCCGGAGGCGGCGTGCGCGTGCGCGATCACGGACATCAGCAGACCAATAAATACGTAAGTATTTGTTTTTATTATGTTTTTTAACATGGCTTTATTTGCTATTGCAGCAGAAATTTCATCAGATCACGATTAAATTGTTCCGCACGCGTGGTAGTAAACGAATGTCCGCCGCCTTTACTCATGAGAAGTTTCGCGCCCGGAATTGCCTGCGCCAGTGCCTCGGAAAAATAACTCGGCGTAATGAAATCGCTGTCGCTGCCCATCACCAGCGTCTCGGCTTTGATGGTCGGCAACCCCGCGCGGCGGTCAAATTGCAGCAGCGCGTTGATGCGGCCCACCGACACTTCGACGGGCGAGGATTTGGTCGGCGCGCGCGCGTTCGGCTTCGATCTCGGCATCGTGCGCGTTGACGTAATCGGGCGAATACAAAAACAGCGGATGAAACTGTGAATGCAAATCGGGGCCCGCCTGCAAGTACATGTCGCGCCGCGCATGAAACAAGCGCCGGAACCACGGGTCACAATGCGTCCAGGTGCTGCACAGCGCGAGCTTCATCACGCGCCCGGGATGTTCAATCGCAATCGTCTGCCCGATCGCGCCGCCGGTGGACATGCCGACGATGTGTGCGCGCGTTATCTTCAACACGTCCATCAACCCGATAAGTTCTTCGGCCATTTGATCGACCGAAAATTCGCGCTGAATTTGATCACTGCCGCCGGTGCCGCGCTGGTCATAGGTAATCACGCGAAAATGTTGCGAGAACAACGGCACTTGCGGCGCCCAATAGCGCCCCACGCCATTCAACCCGCTGACGAAAATGACCGGCTCGCCCTGACCGGCGTCTTCGTATTGAATCTCACCGTCTGCTACGGCTGCCTTGGGCATGCTGACTCCATTATCCAAAAAATGCATTGTAGGTTGGCGCTGAGCCTGCGAAGCCCAACACCAAAACGTTACGACGCACGTCCTTCTTTGCCTTGCGATGTGCGTTTGTGTTGGGCTTCGCAGGCTCAGCCCAACCTACCACTCCTACCACTACTGTTCTGTTTTACACGCCAGCAGCGCGCACAAATCCGCGACGTCCGGCGACGCCAGCCGTTCCAGATGCTCCAGCATTTCGATCACCTGCGAGAGTTTGGGCTCGGCCAGTCTGACACTCAGGCAATCGTGTATCTTCGCGCGATGCAGCTCAGCGGGAATCGGCTCGCCCCACGTGCCCGGCGGCTTGCTGCAGGTGCGGCTGATTACCGTGCCGTCTTTCAGGGTCACCTCGATCACCACATGCATCTGGCGCGTGTCTTTGGAAATACTCGTATCCGGTTGCAACGTTATTTTGCCAAGCAACCCCGTCATGTCCGTGCTGAAGCGCCGCTCATCGGTAAAGGTGTTGCGGTCGATCACGCCATCGAGCAGCGCGGCGGCGGTCACGTACTGAAAACTGAATTTACCTTCCAAGCCGTTGTGCGGCTGGGGGCGATTGGCATCGGGAATGTCCGGCGTGACAATACGCACCGATCGGATGTTCGCCGTGTCGCTCACCGCAGCGCGCGCATCCAGCGCCGCCGCGATCGCAAAGTGCGTCGGATACTTCGACGGATAAAATTTGATTGCCATGCCCGGATCGACGCAACGATAGGGGTTGCCGTACTGCATCAGCAAATCGTAATCAAAGTGCGACTTGAAAAACGTATCCACATAGCCCCGCGGCGCAGCGAATATATCGGGGTTGGCGGTGAAGCCGCGCGCGGCCAGACCTGCGGCTTCGACGCCCGCCGCCGCCACACTGCCGCAGTGCGTGCATTTCACCATTGACCCGGTGTTGGCAGACAACCCGCCACAGCGCGACGTGGCAACGCCAAAGGCATGCGCCAGTTGCATAGGGGTCAACTTCATCATATGCGCCGCCGCCACGGTGGAACCCATCACGCCGATCACGCCCGGCGTGTGAAACGGCAGCGAACCGCGCTGGGGGTCGGCCGCGAGCAGCACGCGGCCCTGCATCTCAAAGCCTTTGGCGCACGCCGCGATGATCTCGCGACCATCGGTATGGCGCGATTCCGCCAAAGCAAACGCCACCGGCACCGTGGGCGACACCGCATGCGTGGGCGGATTCGACATTGGCTCGAAATCGAGCACGTGCATGGACGCGGCGTTCACATACGCGGCCTCCACCGGCGTGGTTTTGAAGCCGAACCCCCACACCGTCGCGCGCTGCGCACGGCCTTGATTGGCGGCGAAATCGGCGAGGATGCGCGGCGGCTCTTCAACGCTGCCGGCGATGGCCACCGCCACGCCATCGGCGATCAGCCGCTTTACCGTCTCGACGGTATCGGCATTCAGGTCAGCATACGAAATCGGGCACACGCGGTCGGCGATGGCCAGTGTTGCGTTTTCTGGTTTCATGAGAATTCTTTTTGGGGTATGAGCAGAAGTCAGCGTGATTTGTCAGCGTGATTATAATAGCAACATCGATTTTTTCTGGAACGCGAAAATGAAACGCGCAGAGTTCGTAACCGTGGTGACGTTGGCGGGCTTCTTGCTGGCGGGCGCGATCCCACTTACAGCGCAAGGGGCGCAATCGTCCTATCCCACGCGCCGCATTGAAGTGGTCGCCGCGGGCGCTGCCGGTGGCGGCCTGGACGCCGCTGCCCGCGCGCTCGACCGCGCGCTGCACGAAGCCAAGCTCATCGATCAGGCGATGATAATCAATAACATACAGGGCGCGGCAGGCGACGCCGCCAAGAATTACGTGCACCAGAAGAAAGGCGACGCGCATGTGCTGTACGCCGAGAGCAATCGCATTTTTCAAAACAAAATTCTCGGCACCACCCCGTTAGGCACGGACGACTTTGTGCCGCTGGCGCGTCTGGTCACCGAGTACCTGGTGTGGGTGGTGCGCGCGGATGCACCGCAACGCAGCGCGAAAGATATCCTCGACCAGATCAAAGGCGACGCAACCTCGGTGGCCTTCGGCGTAGGCTCGTCGCCCAGCAACGATTACTTCAACATCGTGCGCCCGGCGATGCAATACGGCGCCGATTACAAAAAGCTGCGCATCGCGTCGTTCAAAAGCGGCGGCAACCTGATGATCCAGTTGCTCGGCGGGCACGTGCCGGTGATCTCCACCACGGCATCGGAGGCGATGGAGCAGGTCAAAACCGGCAAGGCGCGGCTGATCGCCACCTCCGCGCCGTCACCGCAGGGCGGCGACTTGAAAGGCGTGCCGCACTGGCGCGGCATGGGCATCGATATGCATATTCTGCACTGGCGCGGTTTGTTCGCCCCCGCCGGCACGCCGCGAGAAGTCGTTGCGTTCTGGGATGATCGTCTCGGCAAGCTGATGAAAACCGACGCCTGGAAAAAAGTGCTGGAACAATACGGCTGGGCCGATGCGTTTGCGGATTCGGCCACCTTCCGCAAAGAGCTGGATGCCGAGCGTGACGTGGCGGCGAAGTTATTGCGAGAGCTGGGATTTGCAAAATAGCGATGCGCCGCGAAGGCGGGTCACGCATCAACAGATCATGATTTTTATATAAGGAGAAAGGCAACATGACTTACGAACATATTCTGGTTGAGATTGAAGACGGTGTCGCTCTGATCACGCTTAATCGGCCGGAGAAGCTGAACGCGATGAACCGCAAGCTCGGGCAGGAGCTGCACCACGCGGTGAAGCAGGCCGAAGCGGACGATGCCATCGGCTGCATCGTGATTACCGGCGCGGGCGATCGCGCGTTCACGGCGGGCGGCGATATCCATGAGCAATTGTCGAATGACGCGAAGTATTCAGACGAACAACTGGATGAGATGCGCGATCATAAGCGCAGCTATGAGATCAGCGCGTGCGCGAAGCCGACCATCGGCATGGTGAACGGCTTGGCTTACGGCGGCGGCGCGGTGCTGGTGTCGTCGCTCGACATGCGTATCGGCTGCGAAGGCGCGAAGTTTCGCTTTCTGGCCGCGGCTTATGGCCGCATCAACAGCACCTGGACCCTGCCCAATCAGGTGGGCTGGCCGATGGCAAAGGAGCTGCTGTTCACCGCGCGCATCGTTGAGGCCGAAGAAGCCTACCGCATCGGGTTGCTGAACCATCTGGTACCGCGCGCGCAACTGCGCGCAAAGACCATGGAAATCGCCAAGATGATCGCCGCCAATCACCGCGGGGCTGTCGTCGGCGTGAAGGCGCTGCTGTCGCAGCATATGGGGCAAGGGCTGGAAGCGCAGTTCAATGCGGAGCATGAATACACCACACACGTGCTGCGCGGCGCGAAGGCCAAAGACGCGTTTCCTGAGTTCATGAAGCGCAAGGGGTTGGCTGCCGGCTAAGGGGTATCAGTCTTGACTTGATCTGGCATGCAGTGTCCGACTGCTATCGGTATTCCTGAATGTGACAAACCGACCCAGAGCCGACATCAGTTAATGAGATCGTGCCACCCTAAAGCCGTCGTTTGAATCTTGCGTACGGTATTCGCAATATCGCCATCAGTGCTCGTGATCGTGATGCGCGTCTGGATAATGCGGATGGGTGTGGGTGTTCGGCTCGTGCCGATGCGGATGTGTATGACGGGTGCCGGTTGACACAGGCTCTGGATGGAAATGCTGGTGGTGGATGTCGTGCGTATGTTCGTGCTCGTGATCCAAGGCATTATGGTTATGTGTATGCTCGTGCCGCTCCGTAAGGTGCAGCCATACACCTATACCCATTAAGACACTGGCTGCAACAAGCTGGATAGTCACCGTTTCGCCTAAAAAAAAGATCGCAATCAGTGCGCCTGCAAACGGCGCCGTCGAGAAGTAAGCACCAGTGCGCGCCGTGCCAAGCTCGCGCAACGCGATGACGAACAACGCAAGACTCGCCCCATAGCTAACCACCCCCAGCAGGCCGGCAGCAACAACGATTTCTATGGAGGGCAATACCGCACCGGCTATCAGCGCCAGTGCAAGATTGGTTGCCCCGGCTGTCAGCCCTTTGATCATCGCAATAAAAGTCGCGTCTCCGAGAGAAACCTTGCGGGTAAAATTGTTATCGATGGCCCATGCTAGGCAGGCGCCAAGTACAGCCAGTGCTGGCAACGCATCACCCAACTGGGCTTCACGCGGCCACGACAGTACTACTGCGCCTGCCACGATAAAAGCCATACCAATTGCAATGCGCCGATCGAAGTTCTCGCGAAACACGAACCAGGCCAGCAGCGCGGTGAGCACGCCCTCGGCATTTAACAGGAGTGAAGCCCCGGAGGCGGGCATGCGAGACAGCCCCCACATCAACAGGGCAGGCCCTATCATGCCGCCTGCCACAATCGCAGCCACGAGCCATTTGATTTCCGAGCGTGCGAGACGAACCGGCTCGGCACGACGAATCAACCTAAATAAAGCCAGGCCAATACCAGAGCCGAGGTAGAGCAGTCCCGCCAGCAGCCAAGGACTAGTTGGGCCGAGCAAGAGCTTGGCGGCAGGCGTACCTGCGCCAAACAACAGAGCCGCACCTAACGCGGCCAATATGCCGCGTTCTTGCCAGATTTTCATATTGAGAAAATTTACTGACCTTTCAATCCCGGTTGTGCGCGTCTCACGGCGCCAAAGCGCAGGTAAAGACTGGGAACGATAAACATATTGAGTAACGTAGAGGATAGCAGCCCGAACAGGATCACCATCGCCATTGGCGCTTGAATTTCGCTTCCCGGTTCACCGGCTGCGAGTGCCAAGGGTACCAGTGCCAGTCCTGCTGCGAACGCTGTCATCAGGATCGGTGCCAGTCGTTCCCGGGAACCGCGTATTACGGCTTCCAGCGGGTCGGTCACACCTTCCACTTCGAACAGATGGCGAATGTGCGCAATCAGCATCACGCCGTTGCGCGTGGCAATGCCAAATAGCGTGATGAAGCCAATCAGCGTGGCAACCGACAGGATGCCACCTGCGGCAAACATACCAGCCACCCCGCCAATCAGCGCCAGCGGCAGATTGAGCATCACCAGTAACGCGTCGCCGGCTGAGCGGAAGGCGAGATACAGCAGCAGGAATATGCCGGCGATTACCGCGACACCGAGAAAGGTGAGTGTTCGAGTGGCTTCGGCTGCGCTTTTGAACTGTCCGCCATACTCGATATGGTAACCGGTCGGTAACTTGATTCTATCGCTCACCTTTGCACGAATTTCTTCCACCACGCTGGTGAGGTCGCGCCCGGCGACATTGGCCATGACCACAATTTTGCGTTGCACACTTTCGCGGCTTATCAGGTTAGGTCCGCGATCCTTGCGCACTTCCGCGAGCGCCGACAGCGGCAGGCGTGCGCCGCCCGCCGTGGTGATTAGCGTGGATTGAATCGACTCCAGCGAATCGCGTACTGCCGGATCGAAGCGCACCACAAGACCAAACGTTGCCTGACCTTCCAGCACCCTGGATACTTCGCTGCCGGCAAAGGCGGTTTCGATGGCTTCAGATACTTCGCGGATCGTCAATCCGTACCGGGCAATACTGTCTCGGCGGAATTTCACCATCACGAACGGAATATCGGCCTGTTGTTCCAGCGCCACATCCACCGCCCCCCGTACTGATCCGGCAACATCCTTTACCTGCGTGCCGATGCGGCGCAACTCATGCAGATCATTGCCGAATATCTTGATCGCGATGTTCGCGCGCGTGCCGGAGAGCATATGGTCGATGCGGTGCGAAATCGGCTGGCCAAGCACCACATTCATGCCCGATAGCGAACCGAAGTCGGCGCGCAGGGCGGCCAGCAGTTTGTCCTTGCTGCGATCCTTCATTTGCAGGCTGACCTCGATTTCCGAAGCATGGATTTCCTGTGCGTGAGGATCAGCGGGCGCACGACCGGTACGCCGTGCGGTCGCGACCACTTCCGGATGACCCAGCAGGATTTCCTCCACGCGCTGCGCCATGCGGCTGGATTCATCGAGTGCAGTACCAGGCAAGGTGGAAATATTGACCGTAAGACTGCCCTCGTTGAAGTCGGGAAGAAAAGCGCGTCCTGCTCCCATGAGTGCGGCTATGGCGACAGCGAGCCCGACGAGAGAGAGTAGCGCCAGCAGCAACCAACGCCGTACCAAGGCCTGCAGGATTCGCTCGTAGGTAGACTTCATCCCGGTAATAAGGCGCGGCTCGGTGTGTTCACGTACGCTCCTGGCGTGTGGCAGGAAGTGTGCGGCCAGCACCGGTGTGACCGTCACCGCCACCAGTAACGACGCTGCCAGCGCCACCACATAAGCAAAACCAAGGGGAATCAGCAGCCGTCCTTCCACACCAGTCAGAAAGAAGATCGGCACGAATACCAGCATGATAATGAGCGTGGCAAAGACGATGGAGCCTTGAATTTCCTTGGTGGCTTCGAATACCACGGTTGCAGAGGGCAGCCGTGCGGATTCTGTCTCGGCAGCGTTCAGCTTCAACCGCCGCACGATGTTTTCAACCACGATGATGGCGTCATCCACCAGTGCGCCGAGCGCGATGGCGAAGCCGCCCAGCGTCATGGTGTTGAGAGTCGCCCCCAATGCCTGCATCACCAGCACGCCCGCGAGCAAAGACAACGGCAACGCCACCAAAGTGATCGCAGTTGCCCGTGCCGACAGGAGAAAGGCGAAGACGATGGCGATCACCAGAATGGCGCCGTCGCGCAGCGCCGCCAGCAGATTGTTGATCGCGCGCTCAATGAAATCCGCCTGGCGGAAGATGTGCGACTCGATCTTCATGGTCTTGGGCAAACTGGATTGCAGACTGATAAATGTCTCATCCAGTCGCTTGGTCAGTTCGAGTGTGTTGGCGCCCGGCTGTTTCTGGATGGCAAAGATGACCGCCGGCTTGCCATTGTGTGATCCCGTACCGCGCACGACGCCGGTGCCGATCCCGACTTCACCGAGATGACGAACCAGAATGGGCTGGCCGGCGCGCAGCGCGACCACCGTTTCGCCGATGTCCTCGGGACGCTGCACACGCCCTACGCCCTGGATCAGATACTCTTGTCCGCCTTCCAGAAAGAATCCGGCTGGCGCGTTCTGATTGGTCTCGCGCAAGGCCTTGAGTATTTGATCGACCGTAACACCGTAAGCCGCCATCCGTTCGGGTTTGAGCGTAACCTGATACTGCTTTTCGTCACCGCCGATGGTAATCACCTCAGCTACACCTGGTACGGCGAGCAACCGGCGGCGCACCACCCAGTCAGCAGTGGATTTAAGTTCGGCCCCGGTAGCCTTGTCGGAAGTGAGCGCGATGAACATGATCTCGCCCATCACCGATGCGTCGGGAGCCATCTGCGGCGGTGGCAGATCGGGCGGCAGAGACGCTCTTGCCAACTGGAGTTTTTCCGCGACGATCTGGCGCGCGCGAAACATCTCGGCACCCCATTCGAACTCCACCGTAATGACGGCGAGTCCAATCGTAGAGATCGACCGCACGCGCCGCACGCCGGGGGAACCATTGAGTGCGGTTTCGATGGGGAAGGTGACGATGCTTTCAACCTCGGCAGGCGACATACCGTGTGCTTCCGCAACCACAGTTACCGACGGCGCAGTGAGGTCGGGGAATACGTCTACCGGCATGCGTGTGGTTTGATAACCACCCCAAATCAGGAGCAGGGCTGCTGCTGCCAGCACAAACAAGCGGTTGGCCAGAGACCAACGAATGAGGGATGCAATCATGATGGATTTCTCAGTGTGCGTGGCCGTGGCCCATCGCCGCAGGTCGTGTCGCTGCCAGTCGCACTTGATAAGCGCCTTTGGTGACGGCCCTTTCGCCTGCTGCAATGCCGGACTTGATTGCAATCCAGTCTCCGTCTCGTGGCCCCGCCTCCACGATGCGCCTCTCGAACGACTCGCCTTCTTTTTGCACAAACACGACCGTCTGGCCGGCATCGTCTAACATTGCGGCTGCAGGAATTGTTATCCCCTTGGCCGCGCGGCCCGTGTACAGCCGCGCTTGAATTTGCATACCGGCACGTAATGCGGCATCCGCGTTATCGAATTCGATGATCGCGGGTACGGTGCGCGATTCTTTGTCTACCATGCCGCCGAAAGCGATCAACCGTGCATTGCGGCCCACCTCCAGCACGGTTGTGTTCTGTGCGCCGTCCAGGCGGAAGAACGCGCCAGTGGGTGAGGTGATACGACCAAGGTCGCTTTCAGGCACACGTGCTTCAAGCCACAACTTGTCCAGCACCGCGACATGGACGATCATCTGGCCGTCTGTAACCGCTGCTCCTGGACTCCCGTTCACCGCCACCACGGTCCCAGCAATGGGAGACTTGAGTGCAATACCCCCTGCGCCACCTTGATAAGTAGCCGCGCGCTGTTCCGCCGCACTGAGTTCGGCTTGCACCAGACGTTCGCGATGACGCGCTTCGACGACGCGCTTGGCGGCTATCGCCTCGACCGCCAGCAAACCTTCGAGACGTTCCCGTTCCTGGGTTGCTTGTGCTGATTCGATGCGGGCGCGTTGTATCGCAAGGTTCAGCGTCGCCACATCGGTTTCTGCGCCCAGTCGCGGTGCGAGGTAGGCCACTATCTGTCCGGCTGCGATTTTCATGCCCACCTGTGGAAAACCGCCTGGTCCTGCACGCAACAGCCCCGCGCTCGGCACGGCGATCTGGGCTTCGCCCGATGTTCGCGGCCGCAGTGTTGCCGTTACCGCTATTGATTCGCGTACTTCTCGCTCGAAGGCGGGCGTGTTAGCAAAATCAATTTTCCACTGCTGTTCTTTGGTGAATTTGATGCCTTCGTCGCCGCTCCCCGCTTTGGCTGCTGCGCCGGCTGCTTTAGGATCCATGAAAACGTCCACCTCGCCAAGATCATGGGTACTTGTGATGCCCGGGGCAACAAGCTGAAAGGTAAGCCGGCGTTTTCCGGCGTGCTGTGGTTTGAGTACAGGCCGAAAAATACCAGGCGTTTTGCTTACACCAATTTCTGTGCGCTCCTCAGCCTGTCCGCCGCCGCCTAACGTCACGGTCAGCTTGCCTTCTGAAACTGCTTTGAAGTCAGCAAGGCGTGACAAATGAGCTGCGAACGCTGCTTCCTCGCCCTTCACCAAGTGCGGGAATTCGACAAAGAGTTCGCTGGATTCCGTGTAATGCGTGATGGCATTGCCTCCACCATGCTCGTGACCGTGCTCCGCTGCCGCAGACTTTGCGGGCGCCTTTGCCTTCGCAACGTCGTGACTATGGTCGTCCTTATGCGAACAGGCGGTGAAAATCGCCAGGAACAGGGATATGTATAACCATTTGAATTTATTCATAAATACTCACTCCAGACAGTGCGTCCAGTTCGATGCGTGCGAGACGTGCACGCAGTTCAAGATCAAGTAATGTCGTTTCCGCTTCCAGTTGCGCCTTATAGGCATCGAGCAGTTCGAGGATTCCACCCTCACCCGCGCGATAAGCCGCTTCGGCGATGCGCGTCAGGTCACGCGAACTGGCAAGCGAATCACGGCGAAAGGATTCCGCGGCCTGACGCAATTCAGTAGTCTGACGCCAAATGCCGCGTAACTCGGCTTCTGACTTCGCGAGTACCAGCGCATGTTCGGTACGCAACGTGTTGGCCTGCGCGCGCGCGCGTTGCACGGAGGCCTGCTCTCTATTGAACAGCGGAATAGGCACCGAGACGCCAACGATAACGCCGTTATCGGATCGCCCGGGTTCATCGACCCGTTTTTGTCCGATGCCCAAGGTCACATCGGGTATCCATGCACGTTCTGCAGCGCTGCGTTCGCGATCAAACGCGTCAGCTTGAGCATTGCGGCTTGCCAGATCGGGGCGCTTGCGCAAGGTGGCTTGCACCGACTCCAGCGCTGGCGTAGTCGGTGGCAGTAGTTCGCCACCAAGAGCTGGTTTGGGTCCGTCTGCCTCCCCGGTCAAACCCGCCAGAGCCTCGCGCATACGAGCGTAATCAGCAGCAGTTCCTGCCAATCGTGCTTTGGCTGTTTGCGATTCACGCTCAAGGCGGCGCCGGTCATAGCCTGACACTTCGCCCGACTTGGCGAGTTGCGCAACGACCGTCGTGGCAGTCTCGATGTGCTGCACCCATCCGGCGAGCGCGGAGCGTAGCCGATCACGGTAAAAGGTTTCGCTGAACAGGCGACGTACTTCATGAATCGTGCTGATGCGCCGGTCTTGTTGATCGAAACGCGCGGCATCCAATCGATTGCCGGCGGCTTCACGCCGTAGCGCACGCCGACCGGAAAAGTCGAACGTCTGGGAAATCTTAATCGATGTCTCGGTAGACCGGCCACCGGGAATGTTCATACGATCCCGTTCCATGGAGAGCGATGGATTGGGTAGCAAACCGGCCTCCGTGACGACACTTTCTGCCGTTGAGAGACGGCCTTGCTCAAGGTCGCGATAGGCTGGTCGCGACAGCGCGAGCTCTAAGGCTCTGCGCTCCGTGAGTACCGGTGGTTCGGCCCCACTTGCCGGCAGTGAAACTGCGGTAAGAAATGCGGAAACGAGAAAAATACCGTGAATACTGCTGCGTACAACAGGCGAAAATGCGCTCGCTCGGTTACCCGTGAGCGCGCAATGGGTGCGGTCTCCAGACATGGAGTCCTCCTTCGAATAGGGCCGAAATGATCCACGACAGCCAATGTGCTGTCGCAGAATGAATCAGGGGCTAAACCGAAAAGAGCGGACGCGGAGGTCTGAAGTGGGATTCGGGAGGTGTATCGTGAATGGAGAATTGCGGGGAGAGCAATTCGGATTCATTCCCGGGTGAAAACCTGATCGTGGTTGTGGCGGCTAGATCAATCGGCATATGCGTTAACACGTGCCCGATAGAGCTATGCGCGTCAGCATGATCATCGTGATCGTCGTCATGGCCATGGCCAGCTACTGATACGGCCACACCCGCATGCTCAAGCTGATCATGGCTCGCAACCATCTGCCAGCCCAGGCTAGGAGAAAGGAAGGTGGCCAGCATCGCAAAGAGAAGGACGCGCGACGCCAGAATTTGAATACTGGAAATCATGATCGAGTTCGATATTAAACTGATTAAATCGAATAAACAAGGCTATCTGTTGATAGTAGATGGTCGTCTGGAGGGGAATCAAATCTAATTCGGGAATGTGGCAGACTTCCCGCCGCTTTGAAGACGCTCTGCGTCCACGAGCTACCTTTGCGAAAATCTGAATCCCATTGTGGGTGGCCAATTGTCATTCATGCAGTTACAGGTGGTAGAAATAGGTATCTATCGTGAAGGTCGCGAATTCTGCGGAATCAAGCAGTGCCGTCGGCATACAAGGCTGCGGAGCGCAGGCTGTGCCATTGACCCAGTGTTCGAGTGAACAGATCAATTGCGGACGTTCGTCAACTTCAGCTTTTGGCCAGTAGTTGCCGGTCGCCGGGCATGTGTTGTGACACGGGTTGTCAGATCAAATCCAAACCTCTACAACCAACACCCCGCCAAAATCGCCCGGCCAGTGATCTACACGCGGCCCAGCGACGGCATGATGCGCAATGCGTTGTCGCGGTCGATGGCGCGGCGTTCGGCGCTGCTAAAGCGCTGATACTTCGCCAGCGCGGTGTTGACCTCGGCGCCGTCGCGGAACGGGTAATCCGTGCCGTAGAGATATTGCGACACCGGCGCGATGTAGGCCAGCGCATCGAGCGCGCCGGGGTGATTGCCTTGCGCCATGTCGTAATAAAATTTCGCCAGTTCATGCCTGAACCCATTCGGCAGTTTTTCCTTGACGCCCTTGAGGGTGAGTTCTTCGCGCTCAAAGCGCGACAACAGAAACGGCGTGACGCCACCGCTGTGCGAAAAAATCCATTTGATATCGGGGTAACGCGCCGCTGCGCCATAAAACATCAGGCTCGTCATGGTGCGGGTGGTATCCACCGCATATTCAATCGCGCTCCCCGCAACACCGCTGGGTATTTTGCCGCAGCACTCGGGCGACAGCGGATGCGTGTAGATCACGGCCTTGCGGCGATTTAATTCTTCGAGCACCGGAAAGAACGACGGATCGCCGAGATACTTGCCGCCGTAACTGGTCATCAGGCAAAAACCTTCGGCCTTCAGGGTATCGAGCGCGTAGCCGATCTCGGCGAGCGCGCCTTCGGTATCGGTATACGGCAGCGCGGCAAAGCTGCCGAAGCGGCCTTTGTGATCGCCCACGATTTTTGCGGCATGCTCATTGGCTTCGCGCGCCAGCTTGCGGCCCTGCGGATTGCCGCCGAACGCCATGGCGGGCTGCATCAGCGACAGCAGCGAGGTCTGTATGCCGCTCTTGTCCATGTCGTCGAGCGACATTTGCACCGACCATTTTGCGTGCCCCTGCCCGCCCTGCTTCAGCGCCGCAGAATAGCCGGGGGACATGAAATGATGGTGAACATCGATGCGATGCGCAGTCGTACCACGGGCGCCCGCGCCCGCCGGTGAACCGTCCGTGGCGCAACCCGGCAGCAACGTGCCCGCGCCCAGTGCCGCCATGCCGGTAAGAAACGCGCGCCGATTGAATTCATTCATGATGTCCCCTCTATAATATTATTGTTTAAAAACAAATACTTATATCATTTCTCGTGCAGCGCCGCCACAGCCATGTCACGCAGCTTGGCCTTTTGTATTTTGTTCCCGTTCGCGCTCGGCGTAAACGGAAACGCATCAATGTGCAGCACGTGGTGCGGCACTTTGTAGCTGGCGATTTGTTTTTTGCAGTGTGCGATGAGCGCGGCTTCATCGACCGCATGACCGTTGTGCGGCAACACAAACGCCACCGGCAGCGGCCCGCGCGGGCCGTCGATACCGACCACCTGGCTCACCGCCACCGACGGATGCGCGTCGAGCACGGCTTCGATTTCCAGCGGGTTCACCAAAAAGCCCGACAGCCGCAGCACATCACCGATGCGCGACAGGAACACGTAATCGTTCTCACTGACGGTGTAACCCAGATCACCGCTTTTGAAAAAACCATCTTCGGTGAAAGCTGCTTTCGTCGCATCGGGGTTGCCGTAATAGCCCATCATGCAGCTCGGGCCTTTGAATTCCAGCTCGCCCTGTTCGCCGTGCGGCAGGAGGCTGCCGGTTTCGGTGTGGCGGGCGCGCACCTGCGTGGCCGCCGTCACCAGTTTGCCGCCGCCGACTTCGCGCTGCGCCGGTGTCGCGTCCAGCGGCTGGCGCGACAGCACCGCCTGCATTTCGCTTGAACCGTAAAGGCCGACCAGCGTCAGCCCTCGCGCCTGTGCGGGTGCGGCTTGCCCCAGTCGCGCACCTAACACCATACGCACGCTGGGGTACGGGATCGGATCGGCAGACGCTTCGCGCAGTTGCGCCACGATGTCGCCGCTCGCCGCAAAATGCGTCACCTGATGCCTGCGTATCGCGCGTGCGGCTTCCTGCACCTCGAACGTCGTCATCATGACCAGCGGACGGCCCGCCGCCAGCGGCATCAGCGCGTTGCTCATGCCATAGGTGCCGCACATCGGCACCGTCAGCAGCGCGCACACGCCCAGCGCATCGAAACCGAAGCCGCGCGCCGCTTCCGCCGCGTGGCTGGCGATGGACGCCTGATGGTGCAACACAAACTTCGGCAGCTTGGTGGTGCCGGAAGTAGTGAATATCAGGCAGCCCAGATCGGGGCGCGCGTGATCGTGCGCGTACGGCGCGCTGGCCGCAAGATCGCGATATGGTTTTACTTTGTGGCCGAGCACCATGCGTGTCACCGGCGGCGCGGCGTCTTCGTCATAAGCGACGATAGCCGACAACCCCTTGAGCGCATCCGGCGCACCGGCACCCGCATCATTCAGGATGCCCTCGAAATCAATGCCGCGATATCCTGGCCAATACACCAGCACGGTTGCACCCGAGCGCCCGACGATATCGGCCACTTCGCTCGAACGAAAGCGCGTGTTGACCGCCACCACGATCGCGCCCAATCGCGCGCACGCAAAAAAAGCCGCCAGCCACGCCGGCACATTCGGCAGCCACAGCGCCACGCGGTCACCCTCGCGCACGCCCAGATCGTGCAGGCCTTGCGCCACGCGGCGGCTTTCGTCTTCCAGCGCGGCGGCGGTGATGGGCGTGTCGCGGTCAATAATGGCAACGCCGCCCAACGCCACGCGGCGCGCGAGTAATTCGGTGAGGGTTTGCGGGTTCATGCGGGGATAACTCAAGTGAGACTCAAGTGAGGGTTCCGTTTTGGTAGTCGCGCACGGCTTGTTCCACTTCGTCACGCGTGTTCATCACAAAGGGGCCGTATTGCACCACCGGCTCTTTGATCGGCTTGCCCGCGATCAACAAAAATCGCGCCGCGCCGTTGTCGGCGGTTACGGTGATCTGATCGCCCGCTGACAACACGCCGCCGCATTGCGATTTCAGCGCGCGGGCGTTGTTTGCGGCGCCCACTTGCAACGCGCCTTCGTAGAGGTAAATGAACGCGCTGTAATCGTCGCGAATATAATAATGAAACGGTGAACCGTTAGGCAGATCAACATCGAGATACAAAGGGTCGGTAGTGTGGCCGGTAATCACGCCGTCCGTCACCACGCCCGCCACATTGATCGAGCCGGCGATGATCTTTGCGGTGCCGCCTTCGGCCAGCGTTACCTGCGGAATCTCGTGCGGCTCGATATCGCGGTACCACGCCGGTTTCATCTTTTCGTTCGCCGGTAAATTGACCCACAACTGAAACCCGCGCATGCGGCCTTCGGTTTGCTGCGGCATTTCAGAGTGAATAATGCCGCGCCCTGCGGTCATCCACTGCGCGCCGCCGCTTTTTAAATCGCCACGATTGCCCATGTGGTCTTCGTGCAACAGATGACCATCGAGCATGTAGGTCACGGTCTCGAAACCGCGATGCGGATGCGACGGAAAACCCGCGATGTAGTCGTCCGGGTTGTCGGTCGAAAATTCGTCGAGCATCAGGAACGGGTCTACGGTTAACCCGCGCTGACTGCCGAGACTGCGGCGCAGTTTGACGCCCGCGCCATCCGAGGTGGGCACGGATGGAATCACCTGCTGCAAGGTGCGCACGGTCATGGGATTAATCTGCCTTGATGTTGGCGGCGCGCGCGATTTTGGAGAACACGGCGATTTCATCCATAACAATTTTGTCGAACTCGCCCGGTGTGGTCGGCTTCGGCTCCAAGCCGATGGGCTGCCAGCGCTGCTTCACGTCGGTGTCGCTGAGTATGCGGCGAATTTCACCATTGAGTTTGTTCACGATGGATTTCGGCGCTTGCGACGACGTAAGCAGGCCAAACCACAAATCCGCGCGAAATCCCGGCAGCCCCGCTTCCGCCAGCGATGGCATGTCGGGCAGCAGCGCATCGCGTTGCGACGACGACACGCCCAATCCAATGACCCGGCCTTCTTTCACCATATTCAGCGCGTTGGCGATCGGCGCCATAAACAGATGCACGCGCCCGCTGATGGTCTCCGTCAGTGCTTCGGGTATGCCCTTGAACGGCACATGCACCATGTTGATCGCCGCTGCGGCCTTGAACTGCTCGGCGGCGAAATGCGAACCGCTGCCCACGCCTGCCGACGAGAAATTAAGGTTTCCCGGCTTGGCTTTCGCCGCCGCGAGGAAATCTTTCAGCGTTTTAGCGCCCAGCGAAGGCGCGGCCACCAGCAAATACTTCGACACCGCAGTCTGCGTGATGCCCGACAAATCCTTGACCGTATCGTAAGGCAGTTTTGCATAGATGGCCGGGCTCACCGCGTGCGCCGACGACACCGACAGCAGCGTGTAGCCATCGGGGTTCGCGGTCGCCACCAGATTCGCGCCGACAGTGCCGCCCGCGCCGGGACGGTTATCCACGATCACCTGCTGCTTTAACGACTCGGTAAGTTTTTGCGCAAGGTAGCGCGCGGTAATGTCCGGGCCGCCGCCAGGCGTAAAGCCGATGATGATGCGGATGGGTTTACGCGGGTAATCCGCGGCCGTGGCGGCGGCGGCTTTTGCGTCGTGCTGTGAGGCTGCGTTCGTCACGAAGCACGCTAACGGCAACACCACGGCGATCCTGCTTAACCTGCGACACGACATGGGACACTCCGGATAGGAAGACAACGACGAACTATTTTACTTACTGCACCCGCACCACCACCTTCCCCATCATCGCGTCCGACTCGACATACTGCTTCGCCGCCGGCAAATCATCAAACGCAAACACCTTGTCCACCACCGGCGTGATGCGCCCGTCGTTTAACATCGGCGCCACGTCGCGAACAAAGCAGCGCATGGCCTCGGCTTTTTCTTCCACGGTGGCCTTGCTGTTGGAAATGCCATACACCTCGAAGCGATTCGCGTGCAGCGCGGTGAGGTCGATCTCGGCCTTCAACACGCCATCGACGTAGCCGACGATGCCGATGCGGCCTTTGCGCGCGAGCGAGCGGATGAGTTCAGGAAATATCGAGCCGCCGACCAGGTTGATCGCGAGATCGACACCCTTGCCGCCGGTGAGTTCTTTGACCTTGGCGGCAAAATCGGGCTTGCGCGTCTGGATGCCGTGATCCATGCCCAGCGCCTTTAATTTCGCCAGTTTGTCGGCGGAACCCGAGGTGCCGATCACGGTGCAGCCCAGCGCCTTGCCGATTTGCACTGCCGCCACGCCCACGCCGGACGATGCGCCCGCCACCAGCAGTGTTTCGCCTTTTTTCAGTTTGCCGTAGGGCGCGAAAATCAGTTCATACGCGGTGAGAAACGCCACGCCCACGGACGCCGCCTGCTCCCACGTGAGCCGCTCCGGCATCGGCATCAGTTGCTCAGCGCGCGCGGCGCAATATTCGGCCCAGCCGCCCATCACGCGCCCATACACTTTGTCGCCCACTTTGAATTGGGTGACGCCCGCGCCCACGGCATGCACCACGCCCGCGCCGTCGCCGCCGCCGAGTTTCAACGGCCCGCCATGCACCACGCTGCCGACGATAAGCTCGCCGCGATTGAGCGATGAGCCGTAATTGCGCAGCACCACCTCGCCCGCCTTGGGTTCGGGAACCGGCATGTCTTTGTATTCGAGTACGGCGGAGGTAGCGTCTGATTTGATCCAGCAGGTTTTCATGGTGACTCCGTTTGGTTTGAAAGTGTTGCGAAGTAATGAAAGGCCGGGACTGCGCCCGACCGCTTTGTTATTATCGCACCCTGCCATGCTTATCGAAACCCGAAACACACGCGACAACCTGCGCGCCACCGTGATCTGCGGCTTGATCGTCGCCGGCCTCGCCTTCGATCAGCTCGTGCCGTTCTGGGGACAAACGCTGACCAGTCTTACCCTGTGGCTGATATTGCTGCATTGGGGATTTCAGGGCGATACCGAAGAGCGCGTGATGCTCACCGCGTGCGTGGTGTACGCCACGCTCGGCGAATGTTTTTTGTCGCTGGTGTGGGGCATGTACGACTACCGGCTGGAAAACATTCCCGCGTTCGTGCCGCCGGGCCACGCGTTGCTGCTGATGCTCGGCATCATCATCGCCGGACGCCTGCGCGACTGGATCACCTGGTTCGTGCCACTGGCATCCGCGCCGTTTGTGCTGCTGCTGGCATTCACCGGCATCGATACCTTCGGGCTATTGCTGTTTGCGGTGCTGATCCTGTGCATGACGTTCAGCCACGCGCGCAAACTCTACGCGGTGATGTTCGCGCTCTCACTCACCATGGAAATCTACGGCACTTGGCTCGGCAACTGGGTGTGGCGCCCGGTGGTGCCGTGGCTCGACCTCACCACCACCAATCCACCGCTGGCGGCAGGCGTGTTTTACTGCCTGCTGGATTTTCTGGTGATGTCCACGATGAAAGCGTGGCGTGAGCGTGAGGTTGCTGCGGTGGCGCAGGGCGCGTAACTCCGTCGCACACCTGTGCCGTGGATCAGCGACCGGCGCGCGGTGACTTGGCTGCGGGCCTGCGGATTTTTTTGTCCGTCGCTACCGGCGCGGGCGGCAAGCCGGTGTGCTGCGTGCGCGCCACTTGATACTTTTTATACTTATCGGGCCGCCGCGCGCCTTCGGGCTGTTTGCCGGTGCCGATGGGTTGATAGGCGGGCACCAGGTGGCGCTTGCTGGGGCCGATCAAATCGTCACGGCCCATGCGCTTTAGCGCGTCGCGGATGGTCGGCCAGTTCTCGGCGTCGTGGTAGCGCAAAAACGCCTTGTGCAAACGGCGCACCTTCAAACCCTTGGGGATAATCACGTCTTCGCTGTCGCGCGTGACTTTACGCAGCGGGTTTTTGCCGGAGTGATACATCGCGGTGGCGGTGGCCATGGGTGAGGGCAAAAACGCCTGCACCTGATCGGCGCGAAAACCGTTTGTTTTTAGCCACACCGCAAGTTCGAGCATGTCTTCGTCGGTGGTGCCCGGATGCGCCGCGATGAAATACGGGATCAGGTATTGCTCCTTGCCCGCCTCTTTGGAGTATTTGTCGAACAACTCTTTGAATTTGTAATAGGTGCCCACGCCGGGCTTCATCATTTTGGAGAGCGGGCCTTCGCCGATGGCTTCGGGCGCGATTTTCAGATAACCACCGACGTGATGCTGCGCGAGTTCTTTCACATACTCCGGCGATTCGGCGGCGAGGTCGTAGCGCACGCCAGAGGCAATCAGCACTTTTTTTACGCCCGGCAACGCGCGTGCGCGACGATACATATCGATCAGCGGCGTGTGATCGGTGTTCAGATTGGGGCAGATGCCGGGAAACACGCACGACGGGCGGCGACACGCTGATTCGATGGTTTTGCTTTTGCACGCGAGGCGATACATGTTCGCCGTCGGCCCGCCCAAGTCGGAGATTACGCCGGTAAAGCCCGGCACGGTGTCGCGGATGGTTTCGATTTCGCTGATGATCGAATCGGTGGAGCGATTCTGGATGATGCGGCCTTCGTGTTCGGTGATCGAACAAAAGGTGCAGCCGCCAAAGCAGCCGCGCTGGATGGTCACTGAAAAACGGATCATCTCGTAGGCGGGAATTTTCGCCTTGCCGTAACTCGGATGCGGCAGCCGCGCATACGGCAGTTCGTAAACCCCGTCCATCTCGCTCATGGTCAACGGAATCGGCGGCGGGTTGATCCACACGTCGCGCTGGCCGTGGCGCTGCACCAGCGCGCGCGCGTTGCCGGGGTTGGCTTCGACGTGCAGGATGCGCGAGGCGTGGGCGTAGAGCACCGGATCGCCCGCCACCGCGTCGAACGACGGCATGCGGATCACGCTGCGGGCGCGATCGACGTTTTTGACTTCGCGGATGAAGCGCACCACCTGCGCGCCGCTGCTGGTGGTTGCTGCTGCTGCTGCTTGCGTCATCTTCTGCGCTTCGCTCGCATAAGGATCCACCGGCGGATTCAGCGCCCCCGGCAAATCAATCCGCGTCGAATCAATCTCAATCCAGCCTTCCGGCACCGCTGCACGCACTAACGACGTGCCGCGAATGTCAGTGATCTCGGAAGGCTTTTTTCCTGCCGCGATGCGATGCGCAATATCAACAATCGCGCGCTCGGCGTTGCCGTAGACCAGCATGTCGGCCTTGGCATCAATCAGCACCGAGCGGCGCACTTTCTCCGACCAGTAATCAAAATGCGCGATGCGCCGCAAGCTCGCCTCAATGCCGCCGATGATAATCGGCACATCGGTATACGCTTCGCGCGCGCGCTGGCTGTAAACGATCACCGAGCGGTCGGGACGCTTGCCGCCTTCGGCCTCGGGCGTGTAGGCGTCGTCGCTGCGCAACCGCCGGTCGGCGGTGTAGCGATTGACCATCGAATCCATGTTGCCGGCGGTGACGCCGAAAAACAGTTTGGGTTTGCCCAACACCTTGAACGCATCGGCACTTTGCCAATCGGGCTGCGCGATAATGCCGACGCGAAAACCCTGCGCTTCAAGCAACCGGCCAACAATCGCCATGCCGAAACTCGGATGATCGACATACGCATCACCGGTAACGATGATGATGTCGCACTCGTCCCAACCCAGCGCTTCCATTTCCGCGCGCGACATCGGCAGATACGGCGCCGTGCCGAAACGCGCCGCCCAATATTTGCGGTGGCTGAAAATATCTTTGGGTGTGTCCGGCACACTGCCGGCAAGGTTTTGCAGAGCGGTTTTCATGGCGCGCATTATACGCCGCCCTGCATCAGACCGCCGATAGAAAATATTCCGTAAATACTTGTTTTTAAATAATTATTTACGAAATCATTGCATTAACAAAGCTACTCCACTTTAATCCCGGCATTGCGTATCACCTTGCCCCATTTATCCAACTCCGCGCGAATGATTTTGCCGTATTCCTCCGGCGTGCCGCCGAGCACGTCGCCGTCGGTATCGGTAAATCGTTTGCGCACCGCCGCTATTTGCAGCACCTTGTTGGTGGCGGCGTTCAATCTCAAAATCGCTTCGCGCGGCGTGGCCGCCGGCACGATAAGCCCGCGATAACTCGCGCCGTCGATCATCGGCCAGCCGCTTTCCGCAAACGTCGGCACCTGCGGCATCAGCGGGCTGCGTTTCGCACTCGCAATCGCCAGCGCACGCAGCTTGCCGGTATCGGCCAACCCTTTCACCGCAAACAGTCCGCCGGCGGCAATGGGCACTTCGCCCGCGGTGGCGGCATAAATCGCCAGCCCCGTGCTTTTGTACGGCACATGCGCAAGATCAATTTTCGCCTCGTACTTCATCATCTCGGTGAGAATATGCGGCAGCGTGCCGTTCCCCCCCGACGCATAATTCAACTTGCCCGGCTGCGCGCGCGCCATCGCCACCAGCTCCTTGATGCTCCTGGCCGGAAACGACGGATGCACCACCAGCATGGAACTGCTCGATACCGTCACTGCCACCACCGGCGCAAAATCGCGCACCGCGTCGTACGGCACCTTGGGCAGCAGGTAAGGGTTAAAGATCAGCGCGGGATCAGCAACGTACACCGTGTAGCCGTCGGGCTTGCTCTGGGCGACGATCTGCGTAGCGATCACCGTACCGCCGCCGGGCCGGTTATCGATAATCACCGGCTGGCCCAGCGCCTCGGATAACTCGTTCGAGATCGCGCGGATCATGCCGTCGGCGCCGCCGCCTGCGGCGTAGCCCACCACCGCGCGTATGGGTTGCACTGGATAATTTTGGGCAGTTGCGGGCGCGCACACGCCAATCGCGGCGCACACAACCAGAAAATCACGGCGAATTTTTATCATGCCGCATTCATGCCGCATATTGGGCGTTGTTAATCGGTTGATCGTGCCTTCCCTGTCGTGACCTTATTTCAATACAAAGCGCGCCGTCAAGGATTTACCGTCGACGTTAACGAGGGCCACCGCTTTCGTGCCGGGCGCAACCTTGAAACTGCCCTTGGCTTCGAGCTTGTCGCCGGCGGGCTTCAGTTCCACGTCCTGCTTTTCGGTGCCGGCGAGCAAGGTGATCTTTGCGGTGACCTTATCGACCGACTTGGGTTTGCCATGGTCGCGCAGATATAGTCGCAGGGTGTCCGGCTTGGCCACCAGCTCGTAATCCATTTCCTTGCCTTCGACCACCACGCCGCCATACAGCGGTTTGTGGTCATCGGGGTAACCGTGCTTGTCCGCGGCAATGGCCGCGCCTGTCATCGAAAACATCAGTGCTGCGAAGAGAGAAATCAGTTTCACGGGAAATCCTTTCATTGACGTTAGTAGCGGGTTGAATAACAGTATTACTCAGCAGTCGCCAACATAGGCGACAGAAGGAGCTTTGAAGAATGAGCGGACAAGGTGTGGCATTTGCTGGAGCTTCGCGAGCTGCGCCTCGAT
>JAYVQD010000073.1:0-2829 GCA_043777275.1 Nitrosomonadales bacterium | reverse complement strand
AGCCCGCGTGCCGCCGTGGCCGCGTGGAGGAAGGCAATGTCGAGTTGCGCAAGCCGTCGGAACACGGCGAACCCAAGGCAGAACCCGTGGCGATTTGCCGCTTAAAGCGTGTCGCCGCCGATAACAAAACCAAAGACGCTGTTGCCAAGCGCATGCCCAAAGCACCCGCCAAAACCAACGGCAAACGCATCGCGTGCATCGGCGCAGGCCCCGCATCGCTGACAGTGGCGCGTGATCTCGCGCCGCTGGGTTATCAGGTCACCATTTATGAAGCGGATCAAAAAGGCGGCGGCTTCATGCGCACGCAGGTGCCGCGCTTTCGTCTGCCCGAAGAAGTGATCGACGAAGAAGTCGGTTACATCCTCGACATCGGCAATGTTGAATTGAAATCCGGCAAAAAGATTGAATCACTGAAGTCGGTGCTCGCCGAAAACTACGACGCGGTTTTCGTTGGCACCGGCGCGCCGCGTGGCCGTGATCTCGACGCACCGGGGCGCAAAGAGGCGGCAGCCAACATCCACATCGGCATCGACTGGTTAAACAGCGTGTCGTTCGGCCACACCACGAAAATCGGCAAAAAAGTCATCGTGCTCGGCGGCGGCAACACGGCAATGGATTGCTGCCGCTCCAGCAAACGCCTTGGCGGCGACGACGTGAAAGTGATTGTGCGCTCCGGCTACGAGGAAATGAAAGCCTCGCCGTGGGAAAAAGAAGACGCGGTGGACGAAGGCATTCCCATCATGAACTTCATGGTGCCCAAAGCGTTCATCCATAAAAACGGCAAGCTCACCGGCATGACCTTCGACAAAGTGAAGGCCGAGTACGACGCCAAAGGAAAACGCAATCTGGTGCCCACCGGCGAGCCGGAGACACTGGTGGAATGCGACGACGTGCTGGTCGCCATTGGCCAGGAAAACGCTTTCCCGTGGATTGAGCGAGACATTGGGCTCGATTGGGACAAGTGGGGCATGCCGGTGGTAGACCAAGTCACCATGCAATCCACCAACCCGAAAGTTTTTTTCGGCGGCGATGCGGCCTTTGGCCCCAAGAACATTATCTGGGCGGTGGCGCACGGCCATGATGCCGCAGTGTCGATCGACAAATTCTGCCAGGGCAGCGATCTCAAGGATCGCCCCGATCCGATGACCAATCTGATCTCGCAGAAAATGGGCATCCACGAGTGGAGCTACGACAACGATATCTCCGACCAACTGCGTAACAAGGTGCCATGGAAAGATAAAAAAATCACCTTGAAGGATATTAAAGTCGAAGTCGAACTCGGCTTTGACGCGAAATCGGGCTTTGCCGAAGCGCAGCGCTGCCTGAACTGCGATGTGCAGACGGTGTTCTCGGAAAAGCTGTGCATCGAGTGTGATGCCTGTGTCGATATCTGCCCGATGGATTGCATTACCTTCACGCCGAACGCCGAAGAAGACGAACTGCGCACGACGTTAAGCGCGCCGTCGCTGCATGCCAAGACCCAGGACTTGTACATCTCGGAAACACTCAAAATGACCGGGCGCATCATGGCCAAGGACGAAGACGTGTGCCTGCACTGCGGTCTGTGCGCCGAACGTTGCCCGACGGGCGCGTGGGATATGCAGAAGTATCTGATCGAGATGACGCATGCCGGCCCCAGTTGCCATAAGAAAGTGCCGCAAAAACAAGCCGCCTAAAATGTTGAATTAAATCAAATACTTACATGAAATCAATCACAGCCACCAACGACTTCGTCGTTAAATTCGCCAACGTCAACGGCTCGGGCTCCGCATCGGCGAACGAACTGTTCGCGCGCGCGATTCTGCGCATGGGCGTGCCAGTTTCGCCGCGCAATATTTTCCCCTCGAACATTCAGGGTCTGCCCACGTGGTACGAAGTGCGCGTGAACGAGGCCGGCTATCAGGGCCGGCGCGGCGGCGTGGACATGATGGTGGCGATGAACCCGCAGACCTGGGACAAGGACATCAAGGAAATCGACGCCGGCGGCTATCTGTTCTACGACAGCTCCAAGCCGATGCCGAAGTCGAAGTTCCGCGACGACATCAACATCGTCGGCGTGCCGCTGACGGAAATCTGCAACGCGACCTACTCCGATCCGCGTCAGCGCCAGTTGTTCAAGAACATCATTTACGTCGGCGCGTTGTCGGCCTTGCTCGACATGGACCCGGCTGAAATCGAAAAACTGTTCACCGAGCAATACAAAGGCAAAGAAGCGCTGCTGCAATCGAACTTCAAGGCGCTGAAACTCGGCCGCGACTACGCACTGGCAAATCTGACCTGCCCGCTGGGCATCAAGGTAAAGCGCGCCAACAACGTCGGCGACAAGATTTTTATCGACGGCAACAGCGCTGCGGCTTTGGGCGCGGTCTACGGCGGCGCCACGGTGTGCGCGTGGTATCCAATTACGCCGTCGTCCTCGCTCGCCGAATCCTTCATCAGCTATTGCCAAAAACTGCGCAAGGAGCCGGAAACCGGCAAAGCACGCTACGCCATCATTCAGGGCGAAGACGAACTTGCCTCGGTGGGCATCGCCATCGGCGCGGGCTGGAACGGGTCACGTTCCTTCACTACCACCTCCGGCCCCGGCATTTCGCTGATGAATGAATTCATCGGCCTTGCCTACTTCGCGGAAATCCCGGTAGTGCTGATCGACGTGCAGCGCGGCGGCCCTTCCACCGGCATGCCCACGCGCACGCAGCAAAGCGACCTGTTGTCCTGCGCCTACGCCTCGCACGGCGACACCAAGCACGTGCTGCTGTTCCCCGAAGACCCCACCGAATGTTTCGAGATGAGCGCGCAGGCGCTGGATCTCGCCGAGCGCCTGCAAAC
>JAYVQD010000072.1:0-2835 GCA_043777275.1 Nitrosomonadales bacterium | reverse complement strand
CATCATGCGTTAAGCGTGCTGTCTGAAAACGCTGCTGATAACGGATTGCACGCCGCGCAAACGCAATTTATCGATGCAGACCGCTTGTATCTTGAAGTGCGCCGCTTTGACCGCATCGGTGCGCGCGGACGCAGCGGCGTGGTCAGCCTGGGCGCTATTGACGATGGTTTTGTCGGCCAGCGGCAAAGTTGGGTGCAAACCGCGCAGCAACTTCAGCGGCAGCGGCTGTTGCGCGAAGCCGATGTGCAACGCATCGGGCTGCTGCAGGCATTCGGGCGCTTGATCCACAACACCGATATGCATTTTGGCAATTGCGCGTTGCTGCATGAGGGGCCGGGTTCGAGCAAGTTCACGCTGGCGCCGGTGTATGACATGCTGCCCATGCGCTTTGCGCCGACTACACAGGGTTTGCGTGAAGTGGCGATTCCACCCGTGCTGCCCACGGCGGATGTGCTGCCGATGTGGGCGCAAGCGCTGGGACTGGCGCGCGCGTTTTGGACGCGCGTGCTTGACGATGGTGAGATCAGCCGCGGCTTTGTGAAAATCGCGCGCGCCGCGATGCCGTAATGTTTGCCGTGCAATAATCACCGCCATGAAAATCGCCATCCTCAACGACTACCTGCGCCGTTCGCAAATTTCCGCTGACTGGTCGGGCATTGCCAAAACTTGCGACATTACGGTGTTCGACAAAGCCATTGCGCCCGACGAGGCTGCCACCACCCTCAAGCCGTTCGACATTATCTGCACGCTGCGCGAGCGTATGCCGATCTCGCGTGAGTTACTCGCGCAACTGCCGAACTTGAAAATGATTGCGATCACCGGTCTCTATAACCGCACGCTCGATGTAGCGGCGGCGACTGAGCACGGCATGGTGGTGTCGTTTACCGAGTTGCGCGGTTCGTATCGCAAGTCCACGTCCGAGTTGACGTGGGGATTGATCATTGCGGTGGCGCGGCATATTCCGTTTGAGGCGAGCCGGATGCGCCACGGCGGTTGGCAAAACACGGTGGGGTTCACGCTGCACCGGCGCACGCTGGGCTTGCTGGGCCTGGGGCGGCAGGGGCGTTATATGGTGCCGGTGGCGAAGGCGTTCGGTATGGACGTAATTGCGTGGAGCCAGAACCTCACGGCGGAGTTTGCCGCACAGCATGGCGTGCGGCGCGTGGATAAAGACGAATTGTTCGCCTTGAGTGATGTGTTGAGTGTGCATGTGGTGCTGGGCGAACGCACGCGCGGACTGGTGGGCGCGCGCGAATTGGCGCTGATGAAACCCTCGGCGATTCTGGTGAACACTGCGCGCGGGCCGATCATTGACGAAAATGCGTTGATTGCCGCGCTGCGCGAAAAGCGCATCGCGGGCGCGGGGCTCGATGTGTTTACGCATGAGCCGCTGGCGGAAGACAGTCCGCTGCGTTCATTGTCCAATGCGGTGCTGATGCCGCATCAGGGGCACAACGTTGAAGAATTTTTTCAGGTTGCATACAGCGATGTGGTGGAAAACATTACCGCGTTTTTAAGCGGCAAGCCGATACGCCTGCTCACGGCAGAGCGCAACGCGAGCACGGTGCAGGCGGTGTAGAATTTTTAAAATAACGAATAAAAACAGATGGTTACGATGTTTTTGGGCGACAGGCATGGCCGTGCTCGCCTGCGCCAGTGTGCAAGCGCAGCCAGCCTATCCGCGCAAACCGATCCGTCTGGTTGTCGGCTTTCCGGCAGGCGGCAGCGCCGATGCGTCCGCGCGCCTGATTGCAACCCACATGGGCAAATCGCTCGGCACCACACTGGTGGTCGAAAACCGCGGCGGCGCGGCAGGCAGCGTGGCGGCGCAGATCGCCGCGCAGGCGCCCGCCGACGGTTACACGCTGTTGTGGTCAAGCCCCGGTGCGCTCACCATTAACCGCATCCTCGAACAAAATCTGCCGTACAACGCCGACACCGCGTTCATCCCGATAGGCCGCGCCATCACGTTTTGCAATGCGCTGATCGTGCGGCAAGATTCTCCGGTGGCCACGGTCGCGCAGTTTATCGTGCTGGCGAAAGACAAGCCGGGTCAATTGCAATACGGCACGCAGGGCATCGGCTCGGCAGGCCACTTGTCGGCGCAGATGCTGCAAAACATGGCGGGCATCACCATGAGTGTCGTGCCGTACAAGGGCGGCACGGATATTCTGACGGCGGTGATCAGCGGCGAAGTGCCGTCCGCCTTTTTGAGCTCAACTTCCGCCGGCAGCATGCGCGCCCGCGTGCGCATACTGGCAGTAACCAGTTTGAATCGCGACCCGAGTCTGCCTGATGTGCCGTCGATGCATGAAGCCGGCGTAAAAAATTACGATGCCACGTTCTGGTTCGGCGTGCTCGCGCCGACAGGCACACCCGCGCCCATCGTCAGCCGTCTTAACAGCGTACTGCGCGACGCCCTGACCGATAGCGAAGTGGCTCGCGCCGCGCGCAGTCAGGGACTGAACCCCGCGCATAGCACGCCGCAGGAATTCGCGGCGGTTATCAAGGCGGATTATGAGCGGTGGAAGCGGGTTATCGGGCGGACTTGAAAGCGGAATTTAGCGCGTATTTTCGTGCGTATTTTCGTAGATAGCGGCATGTTGCTCGTCGTGCCAGAATTAACAACCAAGAAACAGCGGTGATGTTATGCATCTACTTGTTTTATTGAATTAAGCAAGAGGATGACGTGGCATGTTATCCGACAAGCAGGGATGTTATACGGCGTTTTTGCTGGGCGCGCTCAAAAACCAAGGGCAACATTTTTAGGAGAGAATGTTGCATGGGAAAATTCTACACGCAGTTGAGTATTGAAGAGCGAACGATGATACCAAC
>JAYVQD010000071.1:0-11133 GCA_043777275.1 Nitrosomonadales bacterium | reverse complement strand
TACGGCTGGCACGTGCAGCTCAACATGGATCCGCTGCAGATCGTCGACAACGCCGAGATGCTGCGCCGCCTGCCGACGCCTATCGTGTTCGACCACATGGGCAAGCCGCCGTTGCCGGCAGGTGTTAATCACGAGTCGCACAAAATCATCCGCTCGCTGCTCGATGCACGACGCGCGTGGGTCAAGATTTCGGGCGCGTACATCGTCAGCGATAGCGGGCCGCCGACGTATGCCGACGCAACGCCTATCGCGCAGGCATTCGTGAAAGCCGCACCCGAGCGCGCGGTATGGGGCAGCGACTGGCCGCATCCGGGGCCGAAGGTAAAGCCCGATGATGCGATATTGTTTGATCTGCTCCGTGTATGGGCGCCGGATGCAGCCACGCGCCATCGCATTCTGGTGACCAATCCGCAAGACCTATACGGTTTTCCGCAATGAGCCTTCTGGTTCGACGTTCCAATCTGCTGGTGCCGATAAGCGATGCCGGCGCCGTGGCTAACGCATGGCGGCACAACGCCGATGCGATCACGCTCGATCTCACCGCCAACGCCAATGCCAATGCCGGCGCGCGCGATGCGATAAAAGCCGCCATCACCAGTGCAGCGAAGGGCGGCGCGGAAGTATTTCTCCGCGTAAACAAGGCATCGTTGCAGGCTGATCTCGAAGCCTCGGTATGGCCGGGCCTGTGCGGCATCATGCTGCCGCAAGTCGAGTCGGCGGCGGAGGTATCGCAGGCGGCTGACATCATGGCCACACTGGAACAGCAACGCGGCATCAAGGCGGGCGTGCTGCAACTCATCCTCATGCTCGAATCCGCGCGCGGCGTGTGGGACATTCGCCCCATCCTCAACGCCAGCCCGCGTGTCACGCAAGCAGCGCTGGATGAGCGCGCACTGGCGGCTGAGTTGGGCTTCACGCCGTTGCCGGAACTCGATCCGTTCGACTACGCGCGTGGCCGCCTTGCCGTCGAAGCCACGGCCGCCAAGGTGGCTGCCGTCGGCATGGCCTATCCGTTAAGCGTCAATCCGCGTGAACTCCCGGATGCCGATTTGCACGAACTCGCCACTAAAGCCAAAAACCTCGGCATGAAAGGCGTGATCTGTCCTCATCCTTTTTCGAGCTGGGTCGCACCCGTCAACGCCGCCTTCACGCCGACGCCGGAATTGGTGGAATGGAACCGCCGTGTGCGTGAAGCCTTCGCGGTGGGTGTAGCCGCAGGCACCGCGGCGGTGCCGCTGGATGGCAAGATGATCGACGTGCCGGTGGATGAGTGGGCGATTGTGGTGCTGGCGATGGCCGAGGCTTGCGCGGCGCGCGATGCGCAAAAGCAGCGGACGGCACGCAGCCGTTGTTGAACAGCACGGTTACTTCTTCAACGCCAGCCCCATCTCGGTCAAAAACTGCGTCATCTCCACCTGCTGCGCGGCGAGCCATTTGCCCATGTCTTCGGCGTTCATGTAAACGTCTTCGTACATATTGCGCGCCATGTACTCGCGCCACCCCGCGCTCTTGTGTACTTTTGCCAGCATGTCTTCGAGCACTTTGGCCGCGTCGCGCGGTATGCCCGCCGGCGCGACAAAGCCGCGCAAGCCGCCGGTGTGTATGTCATACCCCTGCTCTTTCAGCGTCGGCACGTTGGGCAATGCCGCGATGCGATTCACCGACGGCACACCCAGCAGGCGCAGTTTTTTGGTCTCGACCTGCGGCATGACTTCGCCGAGATTTTCAGCAGTGGCCTGGATATGTCCGCCCATCACGGCGGTGACCGATTCGCTGCCGCTCTTGAACGACACCAGGTTAAAGCGCGCGCCCGACATCTTTTCAAGACGATGCATCATGCCGTGCGCGCTGCCGCCCGGAAAGGTAATGCCCACGCTGATGGTTTTGGGTTTGGCGCGCGCGGCGTCGAGCAAGTCCTTCAACGTGCGGTAGGGGGAGTTCTCAGCGACCGCGAGGCTGTTGAGGTCCAGACCGATAACGCCGAGTGGCGTGAATTTGTCGACGCCTACATCGAGGCCGGTACGTATCGGCACGGAGACCAACGTGATCGCCGCCAGCAGCATGATGTAAGGGTCGCCGCGTTTGGCGGCGACATAGGTTTGCCCGACCGCGCCGCCGCCGCCCGCGCGGTTTTGCACGATCAGTTGTTGCGGCAACAATTTTTCTTTGGCGACAATATCGGCGACGGTGCGCGCCACCAGATCAGAGCCGCCGCCCGCGCCGGTGGGTGAAACCAGTTCAATATGGCGCGTCGGGAAGGCCTGTCCTGAGCCTGACGAAGGGGCTTGGGCGAAGGACGCTGCGGTCCACGGCGCAAGCAGTGCCAACGAGAGCAATCTCAGCGTCAGTTTCATGCTGATCCTCCAAGGGTATTGGAAAAATATAAATAAAAACAAATACTTACGATGTTACGACATGATGGTGGCGGACAACCACGGCGTGCTGTTTCACTAACTACCGCGTCACCCCCAATTCAACCAGCGTTTTTTTCAGCACAGCGTATTCGGAATCCAGATGCTTGCGCGTGTCGGTGCTGTTCTTGTAATCCGGCGCCCATGCGTGTTCGAGCGTGGTGTTCTTCCATTCTGCGCTGTTCACGACGTTGGCAAACGTGGCATCCCAATACGCGCGTTGTGCCGCCAATAGTCCGCCGGGACCGATGATGCCGCGGTAGGCAGCATACACCGCATCGATGCCCTGTTCGCGAAACGTCGGTAGGGCCACCGCTTTTCCCGGTTGGCGTGTTTCGGCGCTCACGCCCATCACGTTGACCTTGCCTGCGTGCGCCAGCGGGATGGCGCCACCCAGCGTGCCCACCCACACGTCGATATGTCCGCCCAGCGCGGCAGTGGGGCCGGTGCCGCCGGCGTAGACCACGATCTTTAACGCCTTCGGATCGATGCCCGCCGCCTTGGCCAACATGCCCAGCACGATGTGATTCTGGTTGCCGAGCGCGGGTGATAAACCAAAGCTCACCGACGTCGGATTCGCTTTGAGCCGCGCGATGAGTTCTTTTGCGGATTTGATCGGCGACTCCGCGCGCGTCCACACCGCGATGTACTCGCGCATCAGAATCGCCAGCGGCGTGAGGTCCTGATAACGCAGCGGCGACGCACCGACAATATGGTTGGTGAGCAGCGCCACATTCATCGTCGCCAGCCAGTGCGCGTCACCCGTGTGTTGACTGAGCGATGACCACGCAATCGCACCGCCGCCACCGGGGCGATTGTTCACCGTGATCGGCGGCATGCCGGGCAGGGCTTGCATGTGCCTTTGTAACTCGCGTGCTTCGCGATCGGCTGCGCCGCCTGCACCGGAGGAGACGGTGATTTCAATGTTGCGGGTGGGTTTCCAGGGTTGGGCGGAAATGGGGGTTGCGGTAAATATCGCAGCAAAAAAAGTCAGGACTAGCCGAAGAACGGCCCCCTCGCCCGCCTTGGGGCGGGACAAGGGAACACTTGCCGCGAAGCAGAGGGTCGGGGTGAGGGTAGGGGAAGCGCGCACCCCTCACCCCAACCATCTCCCCGCAAGCGGGGCGAGGGAGTTAATTGATTGGTTGTGCGCAGGCTGCTGCATAAGCAACAATTACCCCACCACCCCGATATTCCACGGCACAAACTCATGATCCCCCAGCCCCAGCAACTCGCTCTTGGTTTGTTCGCCCGACGCGGTGCGCAGCATGAGTTCAAAAATCTTCTGGCCCATTTCGCGCAAGGTGGAGGTGCCGTCGAGAATCTCACCGCAATTGATATCCATGTCTTCTTCGAGCTTGCGGAACATCGGCGTGTTGGTGGCGAGTTTGACCGACGGCACGGGCTTGGCGCCGAACATCGAGCCGCGCCCAGTGGTGAACATAATCATGTTCGCGCCGCCGGCAATTTGGCCGGTGGCGGAGCAGGGGTCGAAGCCCGGCGTGTCCATGAACACAAAACCGTTTTGCGTCACCGGCTCGGCGTAGCGATACACTTCCATCAGCGGGCCGGTGCCGCCTTTCATCGACGAACCGAGCGATTTTTCGAGGATATTAGCGAGGCCGCCATGCTGATTGCCGGGGCTGACCACGCCGTTGATCTGCGTGTCGCGACCGACGGTGTAAACATCTTTCCACCAGCGGATGCGCTCGATCAGTTTTTCGCCGACTTCGCGATTGCGCGCGCGGCGCGTGAGGGTATGTTCGACGCCGTAGATTTCCGGCGTCTCGGACAGAATCGCAGTGCCGCCGTGCTGACAGAGGATGTCCATCGCCGCACCCAGCGCGGGGTTGGCGGTGATCGACGAAAACCCGTCCGAGCCGCCGCATTGCAAACCGATCATCAGGTGGCTCGCGGATACCGGTGTGCGTTTCACCTTGTTCGCTTGGGGCAGCATTTCTTTTACGGCGGCAATGCCGGCCTCGATGGTTTTGCGCGTGCCGCCGGTGTCCTGCATGGTGAACAGATGCAGCCGGTCACTGGCGTCGAGCTGTTGCTCTTTCATCAGCCCCTTGATCTGATTGCGCTCGCAACCCAGGCCCACGATCATCGACCCGGCGAGATTGGCGTGGCGCGCGTAGCCCGCCATGGTTCGCCGCAGTAGATTCATCGGCTCGCCGGTCATTTCCATGCCGCAGCCCGTGTCGTGCGAAAAAGCCGCGACGCCATCGATGTTGGGATATTCGGCCAGCCGCTCCGGCGTGAAATATTCCGCGATTTTGTGCGCCACCGTAGCGGAACAATTTACCGTGGACAAAATGCCGACAAAATTGCGCGTCGCCACTTGCCCGTTGGCGCGCACGATGCCCATGAAACTCGCACGCTCGGCTTCCGGCACCATTTGCACGGGTTTAAATTCTTCGGCGTAAGCGTAGTCGCGGTCAAACTCGCGGAACTGCATATTGTGCGCATGCACGTAGCTGCCTGCGGGAATATCAACCGCAGCAAAACCAATCACCACGTTGTATTTGAGTATCGGCTCGTTCTGGGCAATCGCGCGCGAGGCGACTTTGTGCCCGGCCTGCACCTGCCCGCGACAAGTGAGACCGCCTTCGATTTTTGCGCCGAGTGCCAGATCAACCCGCGCGATCACCACGTTGTCGGCATCGTGCAGGCGGATGGTTTGGCCGGTGACGGATTTTTCTTTGATTTCGATCATGGGTGCCTTCGATGGCAGAGTGGTTATAAGTATTTGTTTTTAAAGGCTATTTATTAAATCGGTCTTCCAGCCAATCCGCCACCGTATCACATGCCAGCGTCAGGTAATCGCGCTGACAGTGTTGCGCGCCGCCTTCCGCCGCTGTGAACACGCGCATGGTTTTGTCTTTCGATGCAATGGCATTGAACAACTTATCCGCGTCCGCGCGCGACACCTGCGCGTCTTCGTCGCCGTGCATCAACAAAAACGGCACCGTCACTTTGCCCGCAACATCGCCGCTCTTGAAGCCTTCGAGTTTTTTCAGCGCCTCGTCGTAGGTTTCAACGCCGCAGGCCCACAGCAAATGTTCCGCCGGCACCGGCAGCGCGGCTTCCTTGATTTTTTCCAAACGCTTGACCCAGATGGCGTGGTAATCCCAGATCGGACCCCACGCGATGCACGCGCTGAAACGGCTGTCCATCGCCGCACAGCGCGGCGCGTAGTAGCCGCCGAGGCTCATGGCGAGTATCGCCACGCGCTTCATATCCACGTCGTCGCGCGTTTCAAGATAATCGAGCGCCGCGGTTCCGGCGATATCAAAATCGTAACGCATATGCATGCCGCGAAAACGTATCGCCTCGCCCTGCCCCGGCCCATCCACCAGCAGGCACGAAAAGCCGCGCCGCACCAGATCGGGTACGCCGCGCAAGTATTGAATTTCTTTCTGCGTATCAAAGCCGCCGAAACGCACCACGCATGGCGCGCGCTTCTGCGTGGCATTTTCGGCATGTATGAAGTATGCGGGAAACGAGCCGTGTTTCGACGGCAATTCGACGACTTCGATGCGTGGCCGGTCAGTCAACGCGGCAAACTTGCGAAAGCACTCCAGCGATTTTTTATACGCCGCCATCGCGATATCGTCTTTGGGTTGGCGCGAGTGATCGCCGATCTGGTAGTAAAAGCACGCGCGCAGATAATTTTGCGCCGCAGTGAACTTGTGGCCCTTGGCCTCGGCGGTCTGCGCGGTTTGCATGCGCAAATCCGCGCCCTTCACCCATTCGTCAAACCACGCTTCGTCGTCGCCGACTTTATCGCGCAGCGTGGCGCCGATACGCATGACTTCGGACACCTCCGAGCCGCCGAACGGCGCGGTACTGAGTACCACCAGCATCTCCGCCGACCAGCGGTAGTTGCCGGGGAAATATTGAAAGTGAGAATCAGAGCGGATTTCGGGGGCGTTCATGGGGTTCTCCTAAGATCGGCTTATCGGTTGTTACGCCACACGTAATTTCTTAATCAACTTAGGATCAGGATCCACCCCCAACCCCGGCCCCTGCGGCAAATCGTAGCAGCCGTTTTTCTTCGGGTTGATCCAGTCGCCCATCGGCGTTTCGGCGAAGTCGCAGTCGAAGCGTTCCACCACGCTGTCGGCCGCCATCGCCGCAATGCAATGCATCGACGCAATCAGCCCCGGACCGAAATACGCCGAGTGCGGCACCACGTTCACACCGAAGGTTTCCGCCAGCGTCATCACTTTGCGCATCATGGTGACGCCGCCGACTTTGGCGACGCTGGGTTGTGCGTAGGTGATCGCGTCATTCTCGAACAGACTCAAAAAATCGTGCAGCATCGCGTTTTCACCGGCGGCTGTGGCGACGCCGCCGACATCCTGCACCTTGGCGAGGCCGCGATGGTCTTCGGGCGGCCACACCGGCTCTTCGAGCCACTTCGGGTTATACGGCGCCAGCACCTCGGCCATGTGGATGGCCTGATCCACCGTCCACGGGCAGTTGCAATCGATCATGATCGGAATGTCCGGCCCCGCGACTTTGCGTGCGGCTTTCACCGGCGCTTCAGTGACTTCGTGCAGCTTCAGATGTTTATAGCCGCGCTTTAATGCGCGCTCGGTGTACATCGCAATTTCTTTTGCATCGCCGTAACGCAACAGGCTGGCATACGCGGGCAGCTCCTTGCGCGGAGAGCCGCCGAGCAGCCGATACAGCGGCAGGCCCGCCGCCTTGCCCGCGATATCCCACAGCGCAATGTCGATAGCCGACAACGCATACATCGCCGGCCCGTTGCGGCCCGAGCCTGCGACGCTGCGTTGCAGCTCGTCAACCAGCGTGGTGATCTGCGTGGGATCGCGGCCGATGCACAGCGGCGTGAGGATATCGTCGATCACCGCCTTGGTGGCGGCGTAAATGCGGTGGCCGAAACCTTCGCCCCAACCGGTGAGGCCTTCGTCGGTGTCCACACGCACCATCAGCGTGTTGATGCTGGTGCGCGGCAGGCCGCTGGCCTTGGGCGCAATCTTGCCTGCGATGAGAATCGGCGTGTTGACGACGATGGTTTCGATTTGGGTGATTTTCATTCAGGCGCTCCGGGGGATTTTGTGCACCGAAAATCGTGAAAGATCGTGAAAGACGGCGACAATCATCCGCACAATTTTACAGTACACTCCGCTGCCACCGATGGAGAAAAAAGTAATGTCACGCTTCCGCATCATGATCGCCGCCGTTCTGCTCGCACTGCCCTGCACTGTCCGGGCGCAGACCGCCTACCCCAGCAAATCTATCCGCCTTGTGCTGCCGTTTCCGCCGGGCGCGCCCAGCGACATCATCGGGCGGGCCATCGGCAACAAGCTCTCCGAGCAACTGGGCGTGAGTGTGATTGCCGACAATCGCGTGGGCGCGGGTGGCAATATCGGCCTGGGCATCGTCGCGAAAGCGCCGCCCGACGGCTACACCATTGTGGTCACGACACCCGCGATTGCGTTGAGCCCGTCGCTGTATTTGAATCTGGGCTACGACCCGCAAAAAGATTTAACCCCCATCGCGCGGCTCGCTGCGATAGAGAACGTGGTGCTGGTGCATCCGTCGGTGCCCGCAAAAACGCTGCGCCAGTTTGTCGAAATCGCGCGCAAACAGCCGGGCAAATTGAATTACGGCTCGGGCGGGCCGGGCACTACCAATCATCTCGCGAATGAATTACTGAAGACGCTGGAAAACATCAACATGGTTCACGTGCCGTACAAAGGCGCGACCGTCGCGGCAGTCGCATTGATGGGCGGCGAGGTCGATGAAGTCATCGTGTCGGTGGCCTCATCGCTGCCATACATCCGCACCGGCAAAGTGCGACCGCTGGCGGTGTTGTCCGAAAAGCGCGTGGCCGCATTGCCGGATGTGCCGACGGCGCTGGAATCGGGCGTGCCCGGCTTCACCATGTCGATCTGGTACGGCATGCTCGCACCGGGGCGCATGCCCGCCGAACTCGTTGCGCGGCTGAATCAAGAGGCGGTCAAAGCGCTGAACTCGGCAGAGCTACGCAAAAGCTTCGCTGCGCAAGGCGTAGACCCATGGCCCGGCACACCGGCAGAATTTGATGCGTTGATTAAAAGTGAAACCGCGCGCTACGCAAAAATTATCGAGAAGGCGGGGTTGAAGAAAGAGTAGATCGACACTCGTTCTAAAAACACAGGAAAGGGCAAGGCAATCATGAAAGTTTATCTCGTGCATCACGTCGATGCGTTATCAGCCGCGCAGGACCCGCAACGTCATATCAGCCCGATGGGCTGCGATCAGGCCGATCGGTTGGGGGCGCGCTGGCGCGCGATGGGTGTCTATCCGGTGCGCATCCTGCACAGCGAATTGCAATGGTCCATTGACACGGCGGTGCGCATCGCCGCGAAGCTCGGCGCATCAGACAAAGTGGCGAAGGCGGCTTACCCGATCAACACCGGCGACCCGCTTGCGCCGTTCATGGCGGAGATTGCCGCACTACAGAGTGGCAACAAGGGCGACATCATGATGTGCGGCCACGTCGATTATCTGTTGCGCTCGACCTCGCATCTGGTGTGCGGCGACGAGAAATGCAAAGTCGTTGAATTCAAGCCCGGCAACGGCGCTGCAGTGTGCATCGAAGGCAGCGGCAGCGATTGGACCATTGCCTACGCCTGGCGGCAGGATCACGCGCCGGGGTGATGTCACCGTTTCGGCTCGCCTGCAATTCCCGTAGGTTGGCGCTGAGCCTGCGAAGCCCAACACAAACGCACGGCGCGAAACTTGAACGATACGGGATAGGCGGCCTTGTGATGTTGGGCTTCGCAGGCTCAGCGCCAACCTACGGATATCCAGTACGGCGCATTAATTCACCTTCGCGCCGGAGTCCTTAACCGCCTGCCGCCACTTGCGGATTTCTCTCGCTACAAACTCACGCGCGTCTTTGTCCGTCTGAAATTCCGGGTCGAAGCCGTTGTCCGCGAGGCGTGTTCTGAATTCCGGCACACTCATCACTTTGGTGAGGGCGTCGGCAAGCCGCTTATTGACGGATGCCGGCAGTCCGCCCGGTGCGGCGACAAAGCGAAACGCTTCAGGATTCACCGTGGGAAAACCGGCGGCGCCAAACGTCGGCACGTTCGGCAATTGCGGGAACGTTTTTTTGCCGGTGAGCGCCAGCGGTATCAGCGTGCCGGCCTGAATCTGCGGCATCACCGTGCCCGGCACCACGAAGGTGAGATCGGTGTGCCCGCCCAGCACATCGAGTATCGCCGCGCCCGCGCCTTTGAACGGCACATGCAGCAGCTTGATCTTCGCCGCAACATTCAGCATCTCCGTCGTCAGATGGCTGGATGAGCCCACGCCCGCTGATGCGGAGCTGATTTTGCCGGGGCTTGCACGCGCGGCCGCGATCAGCTCCTGAATCGTGCGCACTTTCAGGCCGGGATGCGTCACCAGCACCGTCGGCGAGGTCGCGATGATGGCGACAAAAGTGAAGTCGCGTTCCGCATCGTACGGCAGTTTGTCGGCAAACCCCGGGTTGATCGCAAACGCGGTATCCATCATCCCCAGCGTGTAACCGTCCGCAAGCGACTTGGCGAGGATTTGCGTGCCGAGAATGCTACCCGCGCCGCCGCGGTTATCCACCACGATTTGTTGTCCCAGCAATTCACTCAGGCGCGGCGCAATCAACCGCGCCAGCAGGTCGGTGCCGCCGCCCGCGACGAAGGGCACGAGCATGCGGATGGGGCGATTGGGGTACACCTCGGCGGCGCTTGCATGGTGCGCAGGCAGCCACAGCAACGCGCTGGCCGCAATCAGTAATCGGCATCTGCTGAACTTGAAAAACATGGTCTTTTCCTTGTAAATATTGTTAAAAAACAAATACTTACAACACGATCACCTCTGCGCGTATCTCATCAGCACCTCACGATTGATCTCAATCCCCAACCCCGGCGCCTGCGGTATCGCCACCACGCCATGCGTGTGCGTGATCGGCTCCTTCGCCAACTCCGTGCGCAACGCATTCTCGCTCATGTCGTACTCCAATAGCGTGGGGAACGGCTCGTGCGCGCGCGGCGAATCGGGCAGCGCCGCCAGCAAGTGCAGCGTCGCCGCGAGACGAATCGCCGTGCCGAACATATGCGGCAGCACGCGCACGTGGTTGGCGCTCGCCATCGCCGCGATCTTGCGATATTCGGTAATGCCGCCGCAGATGCACACGTCCGGCTGAATGATATCCAGCGCGCGTTCCTGCACCATGCGGCGAAACGCGCGGTGGCCGCGCAGTTGCTCCGCGCCGGAAATCCGCACCTTCAAGGCGCGGCGTATCTCGATGTAGCCTTCAACGTCATCGGAACTGATCGGCTCTTCAAACCACAGCAGATTATTTTCCACCAGCCGTTGCCCCACCGCGATGGCCGAGCCGCGGTCATAGGCGCAGTTGGCATCCACCGCGAACAGGATGTCATCGCCGATGGCGCGGCGCACAGCGGCCACGTTTTTGATGTCGTAGTCGGGGCCGAAGCCCACTTTCATTTTCATCGCCTTGAAGCCGGCATCGACGTAGCCCTTGGCTTCCGCGACGAGTGCCGCCGTATGATCGGGCACGTCCCGGCGGAAAAGCCCCGTCGCGTACGCCGGCACCTTGTCGCGAAACGCGCCGCCAAGCAGCGTGTGGATCGGCTGCTTCAACGCCTTGCCCATGATGTCCCACAACGCAATATCGACACCGCTGATCGCACCGGCA
>JAYVQD010000070.1:0-2841 GCA_043777275.1 Nitrosomonadales bacterium | reverse complement strand
TCCTGTCTCCATCTCGACTCCAAAAAGACAGGAAGCTACACAGACTACGCAAAAAGTACAACCCCAGTATCATAGCCATTCAGCTACACCGGAATTTGGTGCAATTGCCCTGGTAAGCGCTGAAATAACTTGAAATTTCAGCGTCTTACTGTATAATCCGCGCCTCACTTCGGCAGTGGCTGATGTGATTTTTTATTAGATGTTAGTCGTTAGATAGTCGTTCATTCCTTGCCTCACCGTACCGCATAACGGGAGGCCTCAACTACCAGCCCATAAGGAGATTTATTCATGCGACATTATGAAGTCGTTTTTATCGTCCATCCGGACCAGAGTGAGCAGGTGCCGGGCATGGTCGACCGCTATCGCCAGATGATTACCGGGCGCGGCGGGAAAATCCATCGTCTTGAGGATTGGGGCCGTCGCCAGATGACCTTTCCCATGCAAAAGATGCATAAAGCCCACTACGTGCTGATGAACATCGAGATCGATAACGAAACCCTGGTTGAAATGGAACACGGGTTTAAGTTTAACGATGCGATTCTGCGCCATCTGACGGTTACCATGAGCGGCCCGGTGACCGAACCGTCGCCGATGATGCGTGAAGAGCGCGCCAGAGCCGCCGATGAGGTTGCCCGACCTGCTGCAGCGGTTGCCTCAGTTGCGACAGCGCCCGCGGCAGAACCCGCAGCGCAATAAGGTTTGCAAGCCAACACGGTAACGCTTTCAGGAACCATCACCTCGATAGAACCCTTACGCCACACCCCCGCCGGACTGCCGCTGGTACGATTCCAGTTGAACCACGGTTCGACGCAAATCGAAGCCGGTATTCAACGGCAAGTGGCGTGCGATGTGAGTGGTGTGGGTATCGGTGAAATCGCCACCGCGCTGTCAAAGGTTCAGACCGGCGCGGCGATTCAGGTGACCGGGTTTCTGTCGAAAAAAGGCCGTGGCGGCACACAAATCATTTTGCACGTAACGAATATAGCGTAACAAATTTTAAAGGATAGCAATTATGGCCATGGGTAAAGGCAGGTTTGGCAAGAACAAGGGCAAGTTGAACGACAAGAACAAAAAGCGCGGCAATGCGTTGTTCCGCCGCCGCAAGTTCTGTCGCTTTACGGCTGAGAAGATCAAAGAGATCGATTACAAAGACGTCGCACTGCTCAAGGATTTCATCAACGAAAACGGCAAGTTGATCCCCGCGCGCATTACCGGCACCAAGGCGAAGTATCAGCGCCAGTTGTCGGTGGCGGTGAAACGCGCCCGTTTCCTCGGCCTGTTGCCGTATACCGATCTGCACTAAGGAGCCGACATGCAAATCATATTACTCGAAAAAATAGTCAATCTCGGCCAGCTCGGCGATGTGGTCAAGGTCAAGGATGGCTTCGCGCGCAATTTTCTGATCCCGCACGGTAAGGCCAAACGCGCCACCACGGCGAATCTGGCGGAGTTTGAAAAGCGCCGCGCTGAACTCGAAAAAGCGCAGAACGACGCGCTGGCGCAGGCGCAGGCCGATGCTGCCAAGCTGGATGGACTGATGGTGCAAATCACGCAGAAGGCCGGCGTTGACGGAAAACTGTTCGGTTCGGTGACCAACAGCGACATCTCGGCGGCGCTGAAAAAGCAAGGCCATGATGTGCCGAAAGCATCGATCCGCATGCCGGACGGCCCGATCAAGACTATCGGCGACAGCACGCTCAAAGTGGCTCTGCACACGGATGTGATTGTCGGCATCACCGTTTCAGTTTTAGGCGAGGCGACTTAGTCACCTTAGTCTCTAATTCAAAACAGTTTTTTCGCACAAGAAAAAAGGGCTGGCGACAGCCCTTTTTTTTATGTAGATTGGTCGCCTGCGCACCGTGTTGAGCGCCTTCCCAATCTACTAAATATTGAATAAAAACAAATACTTATGTGCGCAATGCAAGTGGTGAGCAGTTTGCCCAAAGATCCGCAGATGGAATCGCTGCGATTGCCGCCGCAGTCGATAGAAGCCGAGCAATCGGTGCTCGGCGGCCTGCTGCTCGACAACACCGCGTGGGATCGGGTGTCGGATATCGTCAGCGACAACGAATTTTATCGCGCGGATCACCGGCTTATTTTTCAGCACATTATTCTGCTGATTGAGAACGGCAAGCCCGCAGATGTGCTGACGGTGGCGGAGAGCCTCGAACGCAGCGCCAAGCTCGAAGAGGCGGGCGGGCAGGCCTATCTGGGTTCGCTCTCGCTGAACACGCCGAGTGCGGCGAACATACGCCGCTATGCTGAAATCGTGCGCGAGCGCGCCATCATGCGCCAGCTTGCAGGGGCGGGCACTGCCATCGCCGATGCGGCCTACAATCCGGAAGGCCGCGATGCCGCCGCGATGATTGATGAGGCCGAAGCGAAAATATTCCAGATCGCCGAGGTAGGCGCCAAGGCCAAGCAGGGCTTTGTGAAAATCGACCCCTTGCTCACCGAGACCGTTGAGCGCATCGACATGCTCTACAGCCGTGAAAACAAGGACGATGTAATCGGCCTTGCCACCGGCTACGTCGATCTGGATCGTATGACTTCCGGATTACAGGCGGGCGAGCTCATTATCATCGCCGCACGGCCGTCGATGGGTAAAACCGCGCTGGCCATGAATATTGTCGAGCATGTCACACTCAATCTCAAAAAAACCGCCGCGGTATTCAGTATGGAGATGTCAGGCACGCAGCTCGCCTTGCGGATGATCGGCTCTGTTGGGCGTGTCGATCAGCACAAGCTGCGCTCGGGCACGTTTGAAGAAAGCGAGTGGCCCAAACTGGTGGACGCCGTCGGCAAGCTGAATGACTCCCATATCCATATTGATGACACCGC
>JAYVQD010000069.1:0-2853 GCA_043777275.1 Nitrosomonadales bacterium | reverse complement strand
CTGCTTGCTTCCGAGCAGTGTGAACGCGGTGGAGCACGCCGTGATCGCGGGCACGCCGCGCTTTACCGATTCGGCCGTGTCGTGGACACTCCACGACGAGCAGGAGCCTCAGTCGCCCGAACCGGTAATCACCAGATCGCAATGGGCCGCGATGTCGGCGTAGACGGCTTCGAGCGCAGGCACCGATGCTGCGCGCTTGCGGTGACGTACCACGCGCGCCACCCTATGGCGCGAGATCAATAACCCGGCGAGATCATCGGCAAGGTGATCGAACTTGGGTTTGGAATTGTCGATGAAAGCGACGACTTTACCGTGCAGACTGTCGAGTGATTTCCACGGGCGTTGCAGGCCCGCGCCCGAACGGTTATCGACCACCACCGCTTGACCGAGCCGCTCGCTGAGTTTTTGCGCCAGCGCGCGGATGATAATGTCGCCGCCACCGCTGGCCGGAAAAGGCACAACAAAACGAATCGGGCGCGTCGGATAGTCTTGCGCAAAGGGAAATTTTCCGTGTACTGCAGAAATTAAAAATAACAATAAAAACAGATACTTACGAATTATTGTATTCTGCGGAGTAAGACAAGTTCGTTTTGCGAAAAAGGATTTATACCGCAAAATCACCGCTCGCAACGCACACACGTTTGCGCAATCCAGCATCTGCTACAGGACAACGAATCGTGGAAAAATTATTGCCGCTCGCGGAAAAAGCCGCCGCGCTGTTAAAGGCGCGTAACCAAACTATCGCTGTGGCGGAGTCTTCCGCAGGCGGTTTGATTAACGCATCGCTGCTCGCGTTGGCCGGTGCCTCGGCCTACTGCAAGGGCGGCGTGGTGATGTACACGCGCGACGCATTGCTCGCGGTGCGCGACGTAACGCCGGAGATGGCGAAGAGCGTGCGCGGCGGAACCGAGGACTCTGCCTTGTTCAGATCACGCATCATCCGTGAGCGCTTCAATGCGGATTGGGGTCTTAGCGAATCCGGCGCGGCGGGTCCGACCGGCAGCCGTTACGGCCACGCAGCGGGGCACTGTGTCATGGCGGTGACCGGGCCGGGCATCGAAAAGGCCATGACCCTCGAAACCGCCAGCAGCGACCGGCAGGCGAACATGATCGCATTCGGGCAGGCGGCGTTGACGTTGCTGATTGAATGCCTCGAAAGCAAGTGATCTTGCTGCGCGTTGCGGGCGGGTGTTGGTGCGCGCTGCTGCTGGCGGTCACAGCGTCGTGTGCGCAGACGCCATCTACATCAGCAGCGCCCATCTACGAACCGGAGTACAGCCAGCCGGGCAAAGACGTGGTGTGGGTGCCCACGCCGGAGATCATGGTGGACACCATGATCTCGCTCGCCAAGGTAACGCCCGACGATTACGTGATCGATCTGGGCTCTGGCGATGGGCGGCTGGTGATCGGCGCGGCCCGGCGCGGCGCGCGCGCGCTGGGCATCGAGTACGACGACAACCTGGTGCGCTATTCGATACGCGAAGCCGAGAAGCAGGGCGTTGCGGCCAAGGCGCAATTTATCAAGGCCGATATTTTTGCCACCGATTTTTCGGCGGCGACGGTGCTCACGCTGTTTTTGTTGCCGGAGATGAATCTGCGGCTGCGGCCGCAGTTTCTCGCGATGAAGCCCGGCACGCGCATCGTCGCCAATTATTTTGGCATCGGCGACTGGTCTTCGGATGAAGCGGTGCGTATTCCTGAATCAGAAAAGTGCCGCAGCTATTGTGTGGCTTACCTGTGGATTGTGCCGGCGAACGTGGCGGGCGCATGGCAAACCACGCAGGGCGAACTCACGCTAGACCAAAGCCATCAATATTTCAAAGGCACGCTGGGCGCGAAACCGGTGACGCAGGGCCGCGTGCGCGGCAACACGCTGAACTTCACCGTGGAGGGCGGGTCGTACAGCGCGCGTGTGAACGGGGACGTGATGGAGGGCGTGGCCGGCAACGACGGGGCAAGCGCGCGCTGGTCGGCTACGCGCCGGGTGCAGTGAGCAACCCTGCCGATTTTGATGTAAACATCAGGAGACTTTTATGATCGTGTCGCAAGGGTTCTGGCGTTTGTGCGCTGTGTTGGGTGTTGCCATACTCACCAGCGCGGCGTGGGCGCAGCCGGCAAAAAAAGAAGCGGCGGCTGCGAGTGAGTTCACGCCCGAAGTCGGGCAATCCGGCAAGGACGTGGTGTGGGTGCCCACCGCGCAAACGCTGGTGAACAAAATGCTCGACATGGTGAAGCTCACGCCGCAGGACACGCTGTATGACCTGGGTTCCGGCGATGGGCGCACGGTGATCACCGCTGCGAAAAGGGGCGCGCGCGCCTACGGCATCGAATACAACCCGGATATGGTCGAGTTGTCCAAGCGCAATGCCGAAAAAGAGGGGGTCGCTGCCAGGGCGACGTTCGAGAAGGCGGATATTTTTGCCAGTGATTATTCCAAAGCCACGGTCATCACGCTGTTTCTGCTGCCTGAACTGAACGTCAAACTGCGCCCGACGATTCTGGACATGAAGCCGGGCACGCGCGTGGCCGCCAATTCGTTTGACATGGGCGACTGGAAACCCGATCAAACCGCGCGTGTCGAGGGTAACTGCACCTCGTGGTGTACTGCGTACTTGTGGATCGTGCCGGCCAAAGTAGAGGGCGCATGGAAGCTCGCGCATGGCGAGTTGACGCTGACACAGCAGTATCAAACCATCGCCGGCACATTGCGCATGGCCGATAAAACGCTGGCAATATCCAGCAGCAAGCTCAGTGGCGAGAACATCAGCTTTAACGTGGGCGGCGTGCAGTACAGCGGACGCGTCAGAGGTGACGCAATGGACGGCACGATGGCGGTGGGCGCGACGCGCTCGC
>JAYVQD010000068.1:0-2863 GCA_043777275.1 Nitrosomonadales bacterium | reverse complement strand
TCGTTCGCTCTTCAATACTCAACTGCGTGTAGAATTTTCCCATGCAACATTTTCTCCTAAAATGTTGCACTTGGGTTTTGAGCGCGCCCAGAATATCGATTGCCGGATTGTCACGAGAATTGCAGATACTTTAAAGCGAGGAGGCTGCCATGGGTCACGCGATGTCATTGCGTCAGTACACGGTCGCGCTGGCGGGGGCAGTAATGCTGGTTTCGACTTACGTTTTTCCACTGGCGTGACCGGTTAAGGCGGTGCGTATCATCGTGCCGTTCCGCCCCGACGGCGGCACCGACATCCAGGCCCGGGTGCTGACGGCAGCATTCCAAGCCCGCCCGCCGAGCACCGTTGAGCACGCACACGCGTGCGCCTGAGGGCAGGCGTCGGACAACCCTTAACAGGTACGGCTTTAGCTTGAAGCGCCAAGCGGTCGTTCGAGCCGACTTTCTCGCCTACGACTGTTGACGAGCGCATTGCGGTCGTTGGTGGCTCAGAACCCCAATGACGGCAAAGGCCGAGGAACAGTCGTTCGTACGGATGTCCTCGACCGACGGCTCATGGCCGTTTCGTGCCTTTAATGACGCAAAGCCTCCGACCCATTAGAACGCTATAGGCCGGATCAATTTGAAACTGCTATCGATTAGGCGACGCCCGCGTCATGCGCCTGCTGATCCGCGTGATAGCTGCTTCGCACCAGCGGCCCGCTCGCTGCGTGGATGAATCCCATCTCGGCGGCTTTTGCGGCGTACATGTCAAACACCGTCGGCTCCACATAACGCAGCACCGGCAGATGGTGCAGGCTGGGTTGCAGGTATTGTCCGATAGTGAGCATATCGACGTCATGCGCGCGCAGGTCGCGCATCACCTGCAGAATTTCGTCGTCGGTTTCGCCCAGGCCCACCATCAGGCCGGATTTCGCCGGAATATGCGGAAAACGCGCCTTGAATTTTTTCAGCAGCATCAGCGAGTTGTTGTAGTCAGCGCCGGGCCGCGCCTGCTTGTACAAACGTGGCACGGTTTCGAGGTTGTGGTTCATGACATCGGGCGGACACTCGGACAGGATGTCGAGCGCGATGTCGAGCCGTCCGCGAAAATCCGGCACCAGCACTTCGATGCGGGTTTGCGGTGAACGCGCGCGCACTTCGCGGATGCATTCCTTGAAGTGGGCCGCGCCGCCGTCGCGCAGATCGTCGCGATCGACGCTGGTAATCACCACGTATTTCAGTTTCAGCGCGGCGATGGTGTCAGCCAGATGCACCGGTTCGTCGGTATCCGGTGGCAGCGGGCGGCCATGGCCGACGTCGCAGAACGGACAACGTCGCGTGCAGAGGTCGCCGAGAATCATGAAGGTCGCCGTGCCCTTGCCGAAACATTCGCCGATGTTCGGGCACGAAGCTTCTTCGCACACCGTGTGCAATTTTTGCTCGCGCAGTATCTGTTTGATCTCGCGAAAACGCGGGCTGTCGGTGAGCCGCACGCGGATCCAGTCGGGTTTTTTCAGCGCATGGCCTGCCGCGAGCGGCACGATTTTGATCGGGATGCGCGCGGTTTTGGCCTGGCCTTTTTGTTTTTCGCCGAGTTCAGCCATGTTGGTTTTCCAGCACTTGTAACAGGTGTTGCGTGAGTTTTTCGCTCACGGATTCAAATGAGTCGCGCACGCCCAGATCACGCAGTTGCGTGACTGGCAGTCCTGCGTAACCGCAGGGGTTGATGGCGTCAAAAGGGGTGAGGTCCATGTCGATATTGAGGGCGAGGCCGTGGTAGCAGCAGCCGTTTTTGATGCGTAAGCCCAGGGCGGCGATTTTTGACTCGTTCACATAGACGCCGGGGGCGTCGGCACGGTACTGCGCGGCGATGTTAAATCCGTCGAGCAAGTTTATCACGGCGGCTTCCAGCTTCCGCACCAGCGGGCGCACGCTCAGGTTGCGCCGCTTCATGTCGAGCAGCAGATAGGCGACGAGTTGGCCGGGGCCGTGATAGGTGATTTGTCCGCCGCGGTCGATTTTCACCAGCGGGATGCCGGTATCCGCGCGCAACAGATGTTCGGGTTTGCCGGCGAGGCCCTGCGTATAAACCGGTGGATGCTGCAACAGCCAGATTTCGTCGGGCGTGGATGCGTCGCGCTGCTGCGTGAACGTCTGCATCGCGCGCCAGGTGGTTACGTAATCAGCCATGCCACGTTGCCGCACGGTCGGCGCGAAGGCCGTCGTGTGCGTTACATGTGTTACAGATGGGGCGGTAGTGGCGGTATCCATGCGGGCAGTTGTCCGAAGCGGGGAACGGTAGCACAATGCCGCCTTTCTTGGGTAAGGCGGCGTAGGCAACAAAGGCAAGGTCATGAAAACCAATAGCTGTGGTGGTTGGACGAAAGGTTGGGCGAAATTCGCGGCAGGTTTCGGTGTGCTGGTTGCGGTGATGGCTGCCGGCGTTGGCAGTCCGGCGCGCGCGGCCGAAGGACAAACCGCTACCGCCGACCTGGCGACGCTGTACAACGAACACCAGCGCGTGATGACGCTGCGTGATGCGTGCATCGCGGCACAACCCGAACGCAAGGGTGAATTCGGCGGCGCCTATCAGGATTGGATGCATCGCCATGTACGCATCGTCGATGATCTCGACAATCGCTTCGCGGCCATCATCAAGCGCGCGTCGAAAGATCAGGCGGACTACACCCGCAACTACGGCAAATATCAGTCTGAGGTAGTGCAGATGCGCGAAGACAGCAAAAAAGCGCTGCTCGCCAATAAAGACGCGCTCACGCTGCAGTGCGCGGCGTTTCCCGGCTATTTGAGGGACCCGAAATCCGACATTCCGGCGCTGTTTCCGGCGGAGTTCAAGCGCGTGTATCGGGTGCGATGAAGGCGGT
>JAYVQD010000067.1:0-11271 GCA_043777275.1 Nitrosomonadales bacterium | reverse complement strand
TGAGTTGGGCGGAGAGCAAGGATTGGTGGATCACGCTGTCGAACAAAGGCTGGCTCGCGCCCAACTGGCCGGTGGAACACGGCGGCATGGGGTTGGATCCCGCCAAGCTCATCATTTACTGGGAAGAAACCGAACGCGCGGGCATAGGCCGCATGCCGGATCAGGGTGTCACCATGGTGGGGCCGACGCTGATACGCTTTGGCAATGACGCGCAGCGCGCGAAATACCTGCCGCAAATACTTTCCGGCGACAACGTGTGGTGCCAGGGTTACTCCGAACCCAACGCGGGCAGCGATCTTGCCAGCCTGCGCACCGAAGCCGTGCTCGATGGTGATGAATACGTCATCAACGGCAGCAAAATCTGGACCTCGATGGCGCACCACGCCACCCACATTTACGTGCTGGTGCGCACCGACAAAAGCGCCAAGCAGCAGCGCGGCATCAGCTTCCTGCTGCTCGACATGAAAACGCCGGGCATTACGCTGCGCACCATCCGCAACATCGCCGGACACGAAGAATTCTGCCAGGTGTTTTTCGACAACGTGCGCACGCACAAAGATAACCTCGTCGGCAAACTGAACGAAGGCTGGACCATCGCCAAGGGCCTGCTCACGTTTGAACGTTTGAACATCGGCAGCCCGCGCCGCCCGTTGCAGGCGTTCGAGCAGCTCGACCCGCTGGCGCGCGCGCAAGGCTTGTTTAACGATCAGGGTTTTGTCGATCGCTACACGCAACTCAAAATGGATTTGAATGACCTTGGTTCGCTGTATCAACGTTACGTCGAGAAAGTGCGGCGCGGCGAGGCGCTCGGGCCGGACATCTCCATGCTCAAGGTGTTCGCGATGGACACCTATCAGAAACTCGCCGAGTTGTTGCTGGAAGCCGGCGCCGAGTACGGCGCGTTTGCTGATGAAATCAAGCTGGGCGGCGAGACTATCGATTTGATGACGCCGTTCTACACCTCGCGCCCCGGCACCATTTACGGCGGCTCGAACGAGATACAGCGCAATATTTTGTCGAAATACGTGTTGCAACTACCCACATGAAACGCAAAATCATCCATACCGAAGATGCACCCAAGGCCATCGGCCCCTACTCCCAAGCCGTGCGCGTAGACAACACCGTTTACTGCTCCGGCCAAATCGGCCTTGATCCCAAAACCATGCAAATGGCCGACGGCATCGACGCGCAGATACGCCGCGTGCTCGACAACCTCAAAGCGGTAGCCGACGCGGCAGGCGGCTCACTCAACGATGCGGTGCGCCTCACCGTTTATCTCACCGATCTCAAGCACTTCGCCAAGGTGAACGAGATCATGGCAACGTATCTGAACGAACCGTATCCCGCGCGCGTAGCCATCGGTGTGGCGAGTCTGCCGCGCGATGCGTTGGTGGAAATCGACGCCGTTTTGTGTCTGGAGTAAGGCGTGAAGGGTGAGGCGCAAAACGCCGCGCCGCGCGATCACGCATCACGCCTGACGCCTGACGCTTCGCTCGCGGGGTTAAGCAAAGCCACGCTCGACAAACTGGCCAGGCTCAACATCGGCAGCAAGTTCGATCTGGTGCTGCATCTGCCGCTGCGCTACGACGACGAAACGCATTTATATCCCATCAAAGATGCGCCCGCCGGGCGCGAGGTGCTGATCGAAGCCACGGTGGTCGAGTGCGACATCAAGTACCGCCCGCGCCGCCAGTTGGTGTGCCACCTCGAAGACGGCAGCGGTGCGGTGTCTCTGCGATTTTTCAGCTTCTACGGCAGTCAGGTCAAACATTTCGAGGCCGGTGCGCGCATTCGCGCGTTCGGCGAAATAAGGCAAGGCTTCTTCGGTGCGGAAATGGTGCATCCGCGCTATCGCGTGGTGCAGGAAGGAACACCCGTGGCCGAGGCGCTGACGCCGGTGTATCCCACCACCGCGGGCATGGGCCAGGACACGTTGCGCAAACTGATCGGGCGCGCGCTGGCGTCCGAAAAGCTCGACGACACCTTGCCTGACGCATTGCTCAAACAGCACAAGCTGCCGACGTTTCGTGACGCGGTAACGTTTCTGCACAACCCCTCGCCTGAGGTATCGCAGGACGATCTGCAAACGCGTGAGCATCCGGCTTGGCGGCGCATGAAGTTTGATGAGTTGCTGGCGCAGCAACTGTCGATGCGTGTGCATCAACAGCGGCGGCGCGGGGTGGGCGCGCCCGCGTTGCGGCCTAAAGGGTCACTGGTCAGCCGTATGTTAAAGGACTTGCCGTTTACGTTGACGGGCGCGCAGCAACGCGTCACCGCGCAGATACGCGAAGACCTGACACGCCCGCATCCGATGCAGCGACTGTTGCAGGGTGATGTCGGCAGCGGCAAAACCGTGGTCGCCGCGGTTGCGGCGCTACAGTGTGTGGAAAATAAATTTCAGGTGGCGCTGATGGCGCCCACGGAAATTCTCGCCGAGCAGCACTATCGCAAGTTTTCCAGTTGGCTCGCGCCGCTGGGCATTGAGGTGGCGTGGCTCTCGGGCAGCACAAAAAAACTGTTTAAAAAACAAATACTTACAAAAATAGCCGCAGGCGAAATACCGGTAGTCGTGGGCACCCACGCGTTGTTTGAAGACGACGTGGTGTTCAATAACCTGGGCTTGGCGATCATCGACGAGCAGCATCGATTCGGCGTGCGCCAACGGCTCGCGCTGCGGCTGAAAGGCGCATCCGCCATCCAGGGAAAAGGGCAAGCGCAAACGCAAGCACAGCCGCATCAGTTGATGATGAGCGCGACGCCGATCCCGCGCACGCTGGCGATGAGCTACTACGCGGATCTCGATGTGTCGGTGATCGACGAGCTGCCGCCCGGACGCACGCCGGTGACGACCAAGCTGGTATCGGACACGCGCCGCGACGAGGTGATTGCCCGTGTGCGCGATGCATGCGCGGCGGGCAGTCAGGCTTATTGGGTGTGTCCGCTGGTCGAAGAAATCGAAGCCGACGACACGGCGGAGGACAAAAAACCGAAGCAACCGCGCAAGCCCGGACGTGCCGCGCACTTTGGAATGGAAGCCCTGCAACTCAAAGCCGCAATGGAAACGTATGAGACGTTGAGCGCCGCGTTTCCCGATCTCAAAGTGGGCCTCGCCCATGGCCGCTTGAAAAGCGAAGAGAAATCCGCCGTCATGGGTGAATTCCAGCGCGGTGAGGTGCAACTGCTGGTGGCCACCACGGTGATCGAAGTCGGCGTCGATGTGCCCAATGCGTCGCTGATGGTGATCGAAAACGCCGAGCGCATGGGGCTGTCGCAACTACATCAGTTGCGCGGGCGCGTGGGGCGCGGCGCGGCGCAAAGCGCGTGCATTCTGCTCTATCGCACGCCGCTGTCGCCGATGGCGCGCGAGCGGCTGAAGATTATTTTTGAGAACACCGATGGTTTTGAAGTCGCGCGCCATGACCTGCGCATGCGCGGCCCCGGCGAGTTACTCGGCGCGCGCCAGAGCGGCGTGCCGATGCTGCGCTTCGCGGATTTGTCGGCGGATGGGGATTTGCTCGACGCGGCGCGCGATGCGGCGGCGCTGTTGCTGACAGAAAATCCGCTGGCGGCGCGCGCACACCTGGAGCGCTGGCTCGCCGGGCGCGGCGAGTTTTTGAAGGTTTAATGGAAATTTCACGCGGCGTAATTCTGCGATAATCAAACGCAACAGAAATGCCTTTTTGAATTCGTCAAATTGCCCCGAACCCTGCGTGACACCTTCTGGCAATCCGCGCCCCGCGCGGCGGGGCGCTACCAACAATGGCTCACCGATCGCGGCTCGCTCACGCGCCGCATCGAAGCGCGCGCGCCGGGAATGACAGTCAAAGTGGTATTTCAAGGCCGCCGCCGTTTGCATCGCGATGAACGTTTTCTCGCGCGCGCCGGCGGCTCTGCGTATGCGCTCACCCGTGACGTGCTGCTCTACTGCGGCGACACGCCCGTGGTCTACGCGCACAGCGTGCTGGCGCCGGGCAGTCGCGGCGAAGGCTGGCGCCTGATGCAGGGCATGGGACCGCGTCCGTTGGGCGCGGCGCTGTTCACCGATCCGCGCATCCGGCGCCTGATGCTGCGCCAGCGCAAGCTGGGGCACGGCCACGAGCTCTACCGGCACGCATCCCGCAGCGTAAAACCGGGATCTGCGCCGTGGGCGCGGCGCTCGCTGTTCATGGTCGGCAATTCGCCTATACTGGTGACTGAAGTTTTCTTGCCGGGGGTGCTAACGCTGTGACGTTGACAGAAAAACTGAACGCTTACGAAAAGCTGATGCGGCTCGATAAGCCCATCGGCATCCTGTTGCTGCTATGGCCGGCGTTGTGGGGATTGTGGTTTGCCGCACCGCGCATGCAGCGCCTCGACATTCTGCTGATTTTTGTGTTGGGCACGATTCTGATGCGTTCCGCCGGCTGCGTGATCAACGACTACGCCGACCGCGATATTGATCCGCATGTCGAGCGCACCAAAAACCGTCCGCTGGCCACCGGCCTCGTCAGTCCGAAAGAAGCGCTGGTCATTGCTGCGGTGCTGCTGCTATTGTCGTTCGTGCTGGTGCTGTTTCTCAACAAGCTTACGATCGTGCTGTCGGTGGTGGCGCTGGTGGTCGCGGCTTCCTACCCGTATTCGAAGCGCTTTTTTCCCTTGCCGCAGGCGTGGCTGGGTATCGCGTTCGGCATGTCGATTCTGATGGCGTTTGCCGCTTACCGCAATAACCTGCCGCCGATCGCATGGTGGTTGTTCATCGCCAATATTTTCTGGGCGATTGCTTACGATACCGAATACGCGATGGTGGATCGCGACGACGACATGCGGTTGAATATCAAAACTTCCGCGCTGCTGTTTGGCGTGTTCGACGTGGTGGCGGTGATGGCGTGTCACGGCTTGTTCATTGTTATCTTGGCCGGCATCGGGCTGTGGACGAAACTCGGCGTGGCCTATTACGTCGGGCTCGCGCTGGCGTGCGGCATGATTTTGCATCAATATCAGCTCATCAAAACGCGCGATCGCGACAAGTGCTTTGCCGCGTTTCAGAACAACAATTGGGTGGGTATGGCGATCTTCGCCGGACTCGCGCTCGATATGTATCACCGCATTCGTATCTTTTAGGGGAAGGTTTTTTATGGTTCACGCACATCGTTTATGCGCTGTTGCCGTCGCTTTTGCCGCCTTGGCGTCGTCGTCGGCAATTTTTGCCCAGACCTACCCCACCAAACCGATACGTGTGGTCGTCCCGTTCGCGGCGGGCAGCGCCACTGACACCGTGGCGCGCAGCTACACGCAAAAATTCAACGAGCAATTCGGGCAATCGGGCCTGGTGGATAACCGGCCCGGCGCCAACGGTTTGATCGGCGCCGAAGCGGTGGCCAAAGCCGCGCCCGACGGCTACACCATTTTGTGCGGCACCAACAGCACCAACGCCGCGCTGGTGAGCCTGTATAAAAAACTGCCCTATGATCAGGAAAAAGATTTCATGCCGATTGCGTTTCTCGGTTCGGTGCCGCTGATCGTGGCGGTCAACAACAGCCTGCCGGTGAAGGATTTGAAAGGGCTGATCGCGCTGGCGAAAGCCAAACCCGGCGATGTGATTTATGCCACCGCCAGCACCTCGCAGCGTGTGTCCACGGAAATGTTCGCCAATATGGCGGGCATCAAATTGACGATGGTGCCGTATAAAAGTTCGCCGCATGCGATCAGCGATTTAATCGCCGGGCAGGTGATGATGTTTACCGCCGATCTCGCGGTGACCCTGCCGCAGGTCAAGGCCGGCAAAATACGCGGGCTGGCGGTCACGTCGATCAAGCGCACGGCGTTGATTGATCTGCCGACGGTCGAAGAAGCGGGCGGGCTGAAAGGCTACGAGCTGATCGCGTGGTTTGCCGCCTACGCGCCGCGCGGCACGCCGCCAGCGGTGATTGAGCGCTTGAACACCGCGTTCAATCAATCGGCCAACAGCAAGGATGTCAAAGACCGACTGATTACTTCGGGCATCGAAACCAGTCCGCATACGCCGGCGCAACTCGCTGAACGCACGCGCGTCGAAACCGTAAAATGGGCCAAGGCGATCAAAGATGCCGGCATCCAGCCTGAATAAGCAGCGCATACGCATCGGCTGCGGCGCGGGCTACGCGGGCGACCGCTGGGAGCCCGCGCTCGAATGCGTAGCGCGCGGCAACATCGATTATCTCGTGTACGAGACGCTCGCCGAGCGCACTATCGCGCTGGGACAACTCGAAAAACTGCGCGATCCCGCGCGCGGCTACAACCCGATGCTGGAAGCGCGACTCAAACTGGTGTTGAAGTCCGCGTTGGAACGCGGCGTACGCATTGTCAGCAACATGGGCGCGGCGAATCCGCTGGCGGCGGGCGAGGCCGTGCTGCGCGTGGCACGGGAACTCGGCATTGCAAAACTCAAGGTGGCGGTGGTGCTGGGTGATGACGTGACCGAACTCGTGCGCGGCATCGATGCGCCGCTGATGGAAAACGGAGAGCCTCTGGACAGCATCAAACCGATGATGGTGTCCGCCAATGCCTATCTCGGCGCGGATGCAGTGGCCGCGGCGCTGGCCACCGGTGCGGACGTGGTGATTACCGGACGTGTCGCCGATCCCTCATTGTTCGTCGGCTGCATGCTCGATGGGTTGGGCTGGAGCAGCGAGGATTACGCGAAGCTTGGGCAAGCCACCGTGGCCGGGCATTTGATGGAATGCGCCGGGCAGATCACCGGGGGTTACTTTGCCGATCCGGGTTACAAGGACGTGGCGGGGCTTGCGCGGCTGGGGTTTCCGATTTGCGAAATGCACGCGGATGGCGCGGCCTTTATCACCAAGCCCGAAGGCAGCGGCGGCGCGGTGACGCTCGCCACCTGCAAGGAGCAATTGTTGTATGAGGTACATGACCCAGCGCGTTATGTCACGCCGGATTGCGTGGCGGATTTTAGCGGTGTGAAATTCAGCGAGCACGCGGTTGACCACGTTACTTTCGCGGGCGGTCGCGCCGCGCCGCGCACGCCTACCTACAAAGTCAGCGTGGGGTATCGCGCCGGTTACGTCGGCGAAGGCCACATGACCTATGCCGGACCGGGCGCGCTGAATCGCGCCAGGCTTGCCGGCGACATTGTGCGCGAGCGGTTGGCGTTGCGGAGCATCCCACTCGACGAACTGCGCGTGGATTTGATCGGCCATTCCTCGCTGCACGGCGAGGTATCGCGCCACGCGCACCATGAGAGCGCGGAACCCTACGAAATTCGTTTGCGCGTTTCCGGCCGCGCGCAAAACAAAACCGATGCCGCAGCCGTCGGCGAAGAAGTGCAAACGCTCTACACCAACGGCCCCTACGGCGGCGCCAGCGATTTCATGCAGGTGAAAGAAGTGGTGGGTGTGCGCTCGATACTGCTGGAACGCAGCCTCGTGAAAACGGAGCTGCGGATGCTGTCACTGTGAAGCTGCGCGAGATCGCTCACTGTCGCGCCGGCGACAAGGGCAACACGCTGAATATTTCAGTGATCGCTCACGACGAGCGCGATTTTCGTCTGTTGCAGGATCAGGTGACGATCGAGCGCGTGCGTGGCGCGTACGGCAATCTGGTCAAAGGCAAGATCGAACGTTACGAACTGCCGAATATCGGCGCGCTGAATTTTGTGTTGCACGATGCGCTGGCGGGCGGCGTTACCACCTCGCTGTCGTCTGACCCGCACGGCAAAAGTTTTTCAGCGATCATGGTGGCTATCGATTTGCCGGAGCCGGAAGTGGTTTATGGGCGCAAGAGCGGGAAACCCTTTTAGCCACAGATGAACTGCCCATCCGTAGCGTGCGCCATGCGCACGATCAAATAATGGTTCCGCGAATGCATACGCCGGTAGATCGTGCGCACGGCACACGCTACGCGCCGGGTTGTTTATGTGTGTGAGTGCCTCATAAAATAATGAATAAATACAATAATTTACGTGAGTTTATCGCGCAACTCGAAACACTCGGCGAGCTAAAGCGCGTGGGGGTTGAAGTCGATCCCAAACTGGAAATGACCGAGATTTGTGACCGCGTATTAAAAGCGGGCGGCCCTGCGCTGTTGTTTGAAAACCCCAAGGGTTACACCACGCCGGTACTCGGCAATCTGTTTGGCACGGTCAAGCGCGTGGCGCTGGCGATGGGCGCCTCGCCTGCCGAAGACCCGCTCGCGCGGTTGCGTGAAATCGGTGAAACGCTCGCGTACCTGAAAGAGCCTGAACCGCCAAAAGGCCTGCGCGACGCGTGGGACAAGCTGCCGCTGCTGAAACAAATCATGACTATGACGCCGCGCGTGGTGTCGAGCGCGCCGTGTCAGGAAATCATTTGGGAAAAAGATCAGGTTGATCTGGCACGCCTGCCGATCCAAACCTGCTGGCCCGGCGATGTGGCGCCGCTGATTACCTGGGGCCTCACCGTTACGCGCGGGCCGCACAAAGCGCGACAGAATCTCGGCATCTATCGCCAGCAGGTGATTGCGAAAAATAAAGTCATCATGCGCTGGCTCGCGCATCGCGGCGGCGCGCTGGATTTTCGCGATCACAAGTTGGCGCATCCACGCGAGCCGTACCCGGTGGCGGTGGCGCTGGGCGCTGACCCGGCCACGGTGCTGGGTGCAGTGACCCCGGTGCCGGACAGTCTCAGTGAGTATCAATTCGCCGGGTTGCTGCGCGGCGCGAAAACCGAAATCGTCAAATGCATCACGCATGGTTTGCAAGTGCCGGCCAGCGCGGAAATTGTTTTGGAGGGCTTCATCTATCCGAACGAAGTAGCGTTAGAGGGTCCGTTCGGCGATCACACCGGTTATTACAACGAGCAGGAAAAATTCCCCGTATTCACCATCGAACGCATCACGCAGCGGCGCGACGCGATCTACCACAGCACCTATACCGGCAAACCGCCCGACGAACCGGCGATGCTCGGCGTGGCGTTAAACGAAGTGTTCGTGCCGCTGCTGAAAAAACAATTCCCCGAAATCGTTGATTTTCATCTGCCGCCCGAAGGCTGCTCGTATCGCATCGCGTGTGTCAGCATGAAAAAACAATACCCCGGCCACGCCAAGCGCGTGATGTTCGGTATCTGGAGTTTTCTGCGCCAGTTCATGTACACCAAGTTTATCATCGTCACCGACGACGACGTGAATGTGCGCGACTGGAAAGAAGTGATCTGGGCGCTCACCACGCGTGTCGATCCGCGGCGCGATACGCTGATCGCGGATTCAACGCCGATGGATTATCTGGATTTCGCTAGCCCAGTGGCGGGCTTGGGATCGAAGATGGGGATTGATGCCACCAATAAATGGCCCGCGGAGACCGATCGGCGCTGGGGCACGCCGATTGCGATGAGTGAGGCCGCTAAAAACCGTGTGGACGAAATCTGGAGCGGGTTGGGGTTGTAATTTGCGCTCGCCAACGCACTACGGTTTTTGATACTCCACATCTACACGAGAATATTTGGCAAGTTGATCGCCGGACGGGCATGGTAGTTCTTAGAGGAGGAAGCCATAACCCGAAGCCATCATTACGATTGGAATGACGACCTTAGCCAGATTCGACGGATCGGCAACGGTTCTTAAACAGCGCCGATCACCAGCTTTTAGCGTCTGGCTTAGAGTTGTCGGATCAGCGCTCCGCGCGCGAACGAAAAACTTGTATGTTCCTGGCGGAATAAATATCGAAGCGTATTCGGAATTGCCTAACGTCACGAACGCCTGCTCATCGGCGCCGAACGACACACCAACGCCGCCAGCGTTAAACGCGGATTCTCGAAAAATGACCACCTCCGCACGGTTTGACGCATCTGGCATCCTCGGTTGCACAAGGGGAACGGAAGCACATCCCGTAAGCAGTGTGAATGCAACGGTGAGAACGAGCAGTAATTTTTTCATCATACCTAACCTCGTGTGTTGGATTGCAATGTGCTACCGCCCATGCACCCACCGCAGCAACGCATCCTGTACCGCATTGCCGTTATGCGAATTCGCGTGGTTGATGAGCATCACCACGGCCACACGCCGGCCTTTGGCATCGAGTACGTAGCCTGCCAGCGCGCGCACGCCGGTGAGCAGGCCGGTTTTGATGTGCGCTTGTCCCGCAACGCCGGTGTTGGTGAGCCGCCGGACCATGGTGCCGTCCACACCCACCAGCGGCATGGAGGCGATGAATTCCGGCATCACCGGACTGCGATACGCGGCTTGCAGCATGTGGCCGAGGTCGCGTGCGCTGACGCGCTCGATGCGCGACAGGCCGGAGCCGTTTTCAATCACCAGTTGCGGCATCGGCAACCCTTTGCCGGCGAAGAACTGCTGCACTACGCGCGTGGCGCGGTCGGGGGTTGCTGCTCCGCCAGCCGACGCGCCGATCGACAACAACAACTGCCGCGCCATCACGTTGTTGCTGAATTTGTTGATGTCGCGCACGATCTCCGACAGCGCCGGCGAGCGCTGGCTGACCACCTTGATGGAGTTGGCGTTGGCATCGCCGTCGCGCACGCGGCCGTTGAACACACCGCCGAGATCACGCCACAGGTGCTGGAATAATCCGCCCACGTACTCGCGATGTCCCAGCACGCTATAGTAATTGGCTTGCTCGCCGCACTGGCGCGCGTAGGGTCCGGCGAAGGTCAGACGCGCCGTGTCGCCGCTGTCCTGCACCTGCGTTTTGATGCGGCCGATCCAGTTGCCGCAGGCGCCCTCCGCGAGGGTGAGATTGTTGACGATGTGAAGTTTTGCCGACGGCGGATCGACGGTGATGCGCACGCCTTTGCCTTCCGCGTCGGGCGCGAAGGTGAGCGTGAAGGTTTTGAAGTTGGTGAGCAGTGCATCGGGCGTGGTGTTGTAGGGCTGCGTGGGTTCGCCGTCGAAGCGGCCCGGATCGGGATGGTCGTTGGCGAACAGGCTGCGATCGAGCAGCAGGTCGCCGCGAATTTCGCGCACGCCTTTGGCACGCAGGGCACGCAGTAACAACCAGAAATTTTCAATGGTGAACTTCGGATCGCCGCCGCCCTTGATAATGAGGTTGCCGACCAGCACGTCCTGCAGCATCACGCCTTCGGTGTAAATGTCGGTACTCCACTGATGCGCGGGGCCGAGCAATTCGAGGCCGGCGTAGGTGGTGACCAGTTTCATCACCGATGCCGGATTAAATCCTTGCTCGGCGCGATGGGCGACCAGGGGTTCCGCAGCGCCGATTTCCTGCACATAAACGCCGGCGCTGGTTTCAGGGATGCCCGCGCGCGCCAACGCCTGGGCTATCGGCGGTGGCAATTGGGCGTTAGC
>JAYVQD010000066.1:0-11308 GCA_043777275.1 Nitrosomonadales bacterium | reverse complement strand
TTTGCACCTGGGGATCGGTCTGTCCGGCGCGGTGGCGCTTGAGCAATTCGATCTGCAGGTGGTTTAACGGGTCGAGGTACGGAAAGCGGTTGCGTATGGAGCGCGCCAGCGGCGCGTTGCCGGCCAGAAAACCCGCCGCGCCGGTAATCGCAAACAGCGCTTTAACGCTGCGCTGCCATTCGGCCTCGATTGCGCCGAACACGCGTACGCGCAGCGCGGGGTCGGACACCAGCTCGGCGTAGCGCGCGGCTATCGACAACTCCGTTTTCGCCAGCACCATGTCCATGTTCGACAGCATGGTGCGAAAAAACGGCCACTCTGTGTGCATCTCGCGCAGCTCGGCGAGCCCCGCGCTTTCGCCCTCACGCGCGAGCCACTGCTCGACCGCAGTGCCGAAGCCGTACCAGCCGGGCAGCATCACGCGCGACTGGCTCCAGCCGAACACCCACGGAATCGCGCGCAGGTCTTCGATGCGATTGGACGGCTTGCGCGAGGCGGGGCGGCTGCCGATGTTCAACTGGGCGATCTCCGCCAGCGGCGTGGCGGCCTTGAAGTAATCGGCGAAACCGGGCGTGCCGTAGACCAGCGCGCGGTAATGTGCGTGCGCTGCGGCGGAGAGCGCTTCCATCACCTCGCCGTAGCGTTGCGCGGCAGCCGGCGCCAGCGCTTGCGCCGCAGGCTGCAGCGCGCCGAGCATGGCGGCGGCCACCAGCGCTTCGAGATTGCGCTGCGCAAGTTCGGCATCCGTGTATTTGGCGGCGATCACTTCGCCCTGTTCGGTCAGCCGCAATCCCGCATCAACCGCGCCCGGCGGCTGCGCCAGTATCGCCTCGAAGCTCGGCCCGCCGCCGCGGCCGATGGAACCGCCGCGGCCGTGAAACAGCCGCATCCGTATGTGCTCGCGCTGGTGCAACGCCACCAGGTCTTCAGAGGCGCGATACAGCGACCAGTTGGAGGTGACATAACCGCCGTCCTTGTTGCTGTCGGAATAGCCCAGCATGATCTCCTGAAAATCGCCCTGCGCCGCCACCAGCCGGCGATAGGCAGGTATCGCATAACAACGCGCCATCACGTGCGCCGCGCGCTGCAAGTCGGTGATCGATTCGAACAGCGGCACGATGCTCACCGCAAGGTGTGGTGCCGCGCCGCTGGCGCGCGCGAGCCCCGCTTCTTTCAACAGCACCGCCACTTCCAGCAGGTCACTCGGCGATTCGCCCTTGGAGATCACGTACTGCGGGATCGCCTGCGCGCCGAAACGTTGGTGAATATCGGCCGCCGCGCGCAAAATCGCCATTTCTCCCGTCGTGATCTCACTGTATGCCACATGGGCCGACACCAGCGGCCGCTCATGCGCCAGCTCGCGTACCAGCAGCGCCACGCGCTCGTCTTCGGTGAGGCTGGCATACGCGTCATGCACGCCCGCCACGCGCAGCAGTTCGTCGAGCACCGCCTCGTGCACCTCGGAGTTTTGCCGCAGATCGATGCCGGCAAGATGAAACCCGAACACTTCCGCCGCGCGCGTGAGTTGCGCGAGGCGCCCCTGCGCCAGCCCTGCCGAGCCATTGGCACGCAGCGACTGCGCGACGATACTCAAATCCTTAACGAATTCATCGGCATCGTTATAAGGCGGCAGATCAACGCCGGGACGCGGCTCGGCGCGGTGGTCCGCCAGCGTTTGCGCGCTTGCGGCGAGCCGCGCATAGATGCCGATCAGCGCCTGGCGATAAGGCTCGTCCGCGCGGTACGGCGAGCGGTCGGTCGCCTGCTCGGCCAGCGCCGCGAGTTCGCTGCTCACGCCAGTGAAACGCGAGGACAGCGGCAACGCCGCGCCCAGCCAATGCGTCTGCCGCAGATAGTGCTCAAATACCAACGCTGACTGGCGCGTGATCGCGGCATGCAGCGACTCGGCGTTGACGTACGGATTGCCGTCGCGATCGCCGCCGATCCACGACCCCATGCTCAGGAACACCGGTACGCGGCTATCGGCCCGCGCACCGTACAGTCGTGTTAATTCATTTTCCAGTTCGCGATAAACATCCGGCACGGTTGCCAACAGCGTGTGCCGATAGATTTCCACGCCGTTGCGGATTTCGTCGATGACCATGAGCTTGGTCAGGCGCAGGCTCGCGGTGCGCCACAGCGTATGGATCTGGCGATACAGATCGGCATCAATGGCGGCGCGCTCCTCGTCGAGCAAATCGGCTCCGTCGCGTTGCGCCAGCAACCGCGCCACCTCGCATTGCAAATCGAGCGTGCTCTTGCGCTGCACCTCAGTGGGGTGGGCCGTAAACACCGCGGCCACCACCGCCTGCGCAAGCCAGTCGGCCACGGCGGCCCGTGTCACGCCCGCACCCGCCAGCGCCGCCAGCGCATGCCGCAACGAGCCCGGCAGCGGCGGCGAACCGTGCGCACGGTGATAACGCCGGCGCCGGCTCTGGTGGCGGTCTTCCGCGACATTGGCCAGCATCGAAAAGTAACTGAAGGCGCGCACCACATGCACCACCGCGGCACTATCGAGCGGCGTCAATAGCGCGGTCAGTTCCTGCGCCGCATGCGGGCTGCCGCCGTCATGCGCTGCGCGACGCAACAGCACGGCTTTGGCGCGAATGGCTTCCACCGTGGCATAGCCCGCATCGCCGATGGCCTCTTTGAGCACATCGCCGAGCAGACGGCCCAGCAGTCGCGTGTCGTCGCGCAGCGCAGCGTCCTTGTCGTCCAGTGCCTGATCTGTGGTCATGACTTGCGGCTCCCGTAGACCGGTCATTACAAGCTGATGCTGCGCCCGCCGTCCACGGCAATGATTTGCCCGGTGACGTAGGGCGCACCGGCGATCAAAAATTCGACTGCACGCGCGATATCATCGGGCTCACCCACGCGCTTTAACGCCGTGCGATCCACGATGTTCCTGCGCGCTTTCGGGTTTTTCCAGATGTCCGAATCCGGCCACAAAATCGGCCCCGGCGACACGCCGTTCACGCGCACCGCCGGCGCCAATTCGCGAGCGAGCGAACGCGTCAGCGTAGCCAACCCGCCTTTGGCGATGCTGTACATCACATAATCTTTCAGCGGAAACTCCGCGTGAATATCGACGATGTTGACGATGCAGCCGCGGCGTTTTTTCAGTTCAGTCGCTGCCGCCTGCGCAATGAACAGCGGCGCTTTGAGGTTGGTGCCGATGAGATCGGCCCAGGTGCGTTCGCTCATCTTGCCCACCGGCGTGGCATAAAAACTCGACGCATTGTTCACCAGCACATCCAGCCGCCCAAACCTGGCGATGCACGCAGCGACCAGAGCGCGTGGCGTTTCGCCGTCCAGCAAATCGCCTTTCACACACGCGGCGCTGCCTGCGCGAGTGACGTTCAGCGCTTTCGCCAACGCGCGCGCCTCTGCCGCCGACGCGCGATAGTGAATCATCACGTTCGCGCCCGCCGCATGCAGGCGGCGGCAAATCGCCGCACCCACGCGCCGCGCGCCGCCGGTCACGAGCACGGTTTTGTTTTGCAATGGCTGTAGGGGAAGTTTCATAACGTGTTGTTTATTTTAGCGTATTCGAGGATCATCCGAGGCGTGATTATCCCCTTGCACCTCTCGCATCTGCCCGCGCCGTCGATCGAGGCACAAGCGTTGAGCGATCAATTGTCGGCATTGATCGTTCACGAAATTCAGTCGGCTGGCGGCTGGATCAGCTTCGCGCGCTACATGGAACTTGCACTCTACGCACCGGGCCTCGGCTACTACAGCGCGGGCAGCCGCAAGTTCGGAGATGGCGGCGATTTCGTCACCGCGCCGGAACTGTCGCCGATGTTCGGGCGTTGTGTCGCACGCCAACTGGCGCAGTGTCACGGCGAAGGTCTGCACAGCGTGCTCGAAATCGGCGCGGGTAGCGGCGCGCTGGCGGTGACGTTGCTGCTGGAAATGCAGGCGCTGGGCTGCGCGCCCGAGCGGTATCTGATACTCGAACTCAGCGCGGATTTACGTGACCGCCAAAAAGCCGCCCTCGCCGAACGCGCGCCCGCGTTGCTCATGTACGTGCATTGGATCGATAGCTTGCCCACGCAATTTGAAGGCGTGATCCTGGCTAACGAAGTGCTCGATGCAACTCCCGCGCAATTGATTCGGGCCGCTGATAACGGCACTGCGGAAAGGGGGGTTGCGATCAACCAGGCAGGCCATTTCGAACAGATACAACGCCCTGCTACGGGCGAATTGCTGCATGCCGCGACGGCGCTATCGCTTGCGCCTGGTTACGAGACCGAAATCAACCTCACCGCCCGCGCACTGTTAACCAGTCTCGCGCGCCTGCTCACGCGTGGCGTGATGCTGTTCGTCGACTACGGCTTTCCGGCACGCGAGTTTTATCATCCGCAGCGCAGCAGCGGCACCTTGATGTGCCACTACCGCCACCATGCACACGGCGACCCATTCGCCTTCGTCGGCTTGCAGGACATCACCACGCATGTCGATTTCAGCGCCGCCGCCACCGCCGCGATGGACGGCGGCGCGGCGTTGCTGGGCTACGCCACGCAGGCGCAGTTCCTCATCAACTGCGGCATCACCGAGCTGCTGTCGGCAGTACCCGCCAGCGACACGCGCGCCTATGCGCCGCTCGCGGCACAGGCGCAAAAACTGTTGTCGCCGGCGGAGATGGGGGAGTTGTTCAAGGTCATCGCGCTGGGCAAAAACCTCGACGCGCCGCTGATCGGGTTTGCGCGCGGCGACAAGTCGCACACGTTATGAAGATGTAAAGTAAAAATATCAATAAAAACAAATACTTACATCAATTCCACGAGCGCCATTAGAATCTCGCGTCCCATAAAGGAATGCGCATGACACGCCACCCGCCCCAATACTGTTCACTTATTGATCTTTCCATAATTCGTGACAAACTCCATCCGTTCGCCCTGAGCCTGTCGAAGGGCAGCAGGGCTTCGACAAGCTCAGCCCGAACGGTGTCATGAAATACGGAAAGATCAATAGTTCAAGTAGTCCGTTCGGGCTTGTCGAAGCCCCGCCTCATAGCAAGGCCCTTCGACAAGCTCTGGGCGAACGGGTCTTGAGTGAACAGTGTTGCCACCTGCCCACACTACTGAGTCTGACCGTCGCGTTGCTTTCAAGCGCGAGCTACGCCCAAAGTTACCCGACCAAAGTGGTGCGCCTGCTGGTGCCGTTCTCGGCCGGCAGCGGCTCCGACACCATCGGCCGCATTTACGCGGGCGGTCTTTCCGAAGTATTCGGTCAGCAAGTGATTCTCGAAAATCGCGCGGGCGCCGCCGGCAACATCGGCGCGGAGATTGCCGCGCGCGCGCCGGCCGATGGCTACACCTTGTTTCTGGTCAACATGGCGCATGCGGTGAACGTGTCGATGTATCGTAAGCTGGCGTATGACCCGATACGCGACTTCACGCCGGTATCGATGCTCGCCACCGGCCCGGCGATCCTGGTGACGCACCCGTCGCTGCCGGTAAAGTCCGTCAAGGAATTGGTGGCGCTTGCCAAGGCGCGGCCCGGCGCGATTAATCATTCGTCGGCCGGGGTGGGCACGTTTACCTTTCTGGCAGCGGAAATGTTCAAGCGCCAAGCCGGCATCGACATGCTGCACGTGCCGTATCGTGCGGGAGGCGAAGCGCTGACAGCGGTAATCTCCGGCGAGACCTCGGTGTATTTTTCGCCGGCGGCGGGCGCGATTCCGCAGGTAAAGCAGGGCCGTTTGCGGCCACTGGCGGTGACCAGCGCGAAGCGCATTTCACTGATGCCCGAACTGCCGACGGTGGCGGAAAGCGGCTTTGCCACCATGGCAAAATTCGAGTCGGGCAATTGGTACGGCATCGTCGTGCCCGCGAAGACACCGCGCGAGATTATCGACCGCGCGCACAAGGCCTCGCTTGCCGCGTTAAACAATCCCGTCATCAATAAACGGCTGATTGATCTGGGCTTTGTGCTGATCGGCAGTACGCCGGATGAATTCGGCGCTTACTTCAAATCAGAGATCGAGGCGTGGGGGAAAATCGTGCGTGATCTTAAGTTAAACGCAGAGTGACGTCGAACACCGCGCGCGAGTAACCTTTGGCGTCGCGCTGCAAAGTGCTGACCAGTTCATCGGCCACACCACGCTCACGCGCGAAGTAAAGCTGCGTCACCAGCGTGGCGTACGCCGCGTGACTCACACGATAGTGGATGTGGCGCGGGCGTCCGGGATATTCCGCCGGCACGATGGTGGTAAACGTGTAGCGTCCTTCGGCATCGGTTTTGATGCTGGCGCGCAGCAGGCACGCGGGATCGTCTTTCTTGCCACGCGGGAATCCGCTGTAACCGCCGTTGGCATCGGCATGCCACACCTCCACCAGCGCGCCGGTGAGCGGCTTGCAATCGGCGCCCAGCACACGGCCCGATACCAGCAAGCGTTCTTTTCCGCCGGAACCACTCGCGCATAACTCGCTTTGTTCAGGCGCGCCGCTGGTATAGAACGGGCCCAGTTGGTCGGGTGGCGTGCCGCGGCATTGCTGCGCAGCGGCGGGGAAGGTAACGAATCCCGCAAGGCCCACGAACAGGAATTGCCGGCGGCGGGAGGAAATGGACGCGTGCAAGGTAGACACAAAAAGGCGGGATGCGCTGCGCTTCTCCCGCCCTACCGCTACAGTGCGGTGTAATCCGGACCGGTCGCCGCCAGCGCAGTACGCGGCGCGAGGGTCAATTCAAATGCAGCGCGCGTTGCGCCTTCGCTGTCATGCGTCAACGTGACCGAGCGCTGACGCGCGCCGCTCGTGTGCATTTGCGTCACGCGCGCGGTGTAACCCTGATGGCTCACGCGATAGTGCAGCCGCTGCACAGGGCCTTGCAGCGCAGCGAAGTAACGTCCGTCACCGTCAGCGGTAACGATCTCGCGCGTGTGTTCGGCACGCACGCCGCGTGCATCGGCTTGCCAGATTTCAATTTGCGCGCCCGCGAGCGGCTGCCCATCGTGCTGACCGAGTATGCGACCGGAGACCACGATTTTGTCAGCCGCCGGGTGAGCCGCCGGTTCAGGGGCCGCCATCGCCACCGTCGGCGCTACCAGCGCGCCCGCAGCGAGGGTACTCATAGCCATCACCTGTCTGCGGCGCAACGAAAATTTGCTGTGTTTCATGTTCAACTCCCCATTGTGAAAATTTCGGTGTTGCAATGAATCGGCCATTCTACATTTACACATTCACAAACTAACCCGGTACTGCCATCCCGCGTTGCACCGCAGGCCGCGCCGAAATTGCGTCGAACCAGCGTTTGACGTGCGGCACAGTACCCAAATCCGTTTTGTGCCACTCGTAGCGCGCCACCCACGGGTAGGTCGCCATGTCGGCGATCGAATAGTCTTCGGCTAAATATTGATGCTGTTTGAGGTGATTGTCCAGCACCCGGTAAAGACGGTCTTTTTCCTTGCCGTAGCGCTCGATGGCATACGGCACCGGCTCCTTGGCTGCGCGCAAAAAGTGATGCACCTGCCCGAAAATCGGCCCCACGCCGCCCATCTGGAACATCAGCCATTGCAGTGCTTCACTGCGGGCACGCCCGTTTTTGGCGAGAAACTTGCCGGTTTTTTCGGCGAGGTAAATCAGGATCGCGCCGGACTCAAATACGTTGAGCGGCTTGCCGTCCGGGCCGTCGGCATCGGTGATCGCGGGAATTTTGCTGTTAGGATTCAGCGCAACGAATTGCGGCGCGAACTGCTCGTCCTGGCCGATGTGGATGGCGTGGGCTTTATACGGCAGGCCGCATTCTTCGAGCATGATGGAAACCTTGCGGCCGTTGGGCGTGGTCCAGGTGTAAAGATCGATCATCTTCGTTCCTCGGCAATCATTCAGTCTTCGGATTCATGCAACGCGGCGCGCACTCCCGCCACACGCGCCTGATGGATGGCGTCTTTGATGCGCGTGGGTTCGCTGTGTTGTTTGGCAATCGCGCCCGAATCGACCGCAGCAGCCGCCTTGAGCGCCGCCGCCATGCGCTCGGCTTGCGGGTACGGCCGCTCATTAAATCCCAACCGTCCGCGCGAATCACTTTCGCACGCCTGCAGCAAGCGCGCGAAGCGCTCCGGCTTGCGAAACGCATCCGCGCTTTGCAGGATTTGCACGATGGTGGCGGGCCGCAGTTCCGCCGCGCGATGGATGTTGCCATGCTGCTTTGCCATCACCAGCGCGAGGTCGCGGCATTCCGCCGGCACGCGCAGGCGTTCGCACAATTTTTCAACCAACCCGACGCTGCGTTCCTCATGCGCAATATGGCGCGGCCATTCGTCGCGCGGCGTCGTGCCTTTGCCCAGGTCGTGCGTGAGCGCCGCGAAGCGCACATCCAGCGCGTAATGCTGACGGGCGGCGTAATCGATCACCATCATCACATGAACAAAGGTATCGACTTCCGGGTGATGCGCGGCGGTTTGCGGCACACCGAATAACGCATCCACTTCCGGCAGTACGCGCGCCAGTGCACCGCAATCACGCAACGTTTCGAATAGGCGCGAAGGGTTGGCTTCCATCAAACCGCGTGAGAGTTCCTGCCACACGCGCTCGGCCACCAACGCATCCGCCTCGCCGTGGGCGACCATACCGCGCATCAGTTGCAGGGTTTCGTCCGCAATCGTGAAACCCAAAGACGCAAAGCGCGCCGCAAACCGCGCCAGCCGCAAAATGCGCACCGGGTCTTCGGCGAACGCCGGGCTGACATGGCGCAACACCCGCAACTGGATATCCGCCGCGCCGTGGTGGGGATCAATCAGCGTGCCGTGTTCGTCCTGGGCGATCGCGTTGATGGTGAGATCGCGCCGCGCGAGATCTTGCTCCAGTGTGACATCAGGCGCGGCGTGAAACGCAAAGCCATGGTAGCCGCGCGCGGTTTTGCGCTCGGTGCGCGCGAGCGCATATTCCTCGTGCGTTTGCGGATGCAAAAAAACCGGGAAATCTTTTCCGACGGGTTTGTAGCCCTGCGCCACCATGTGTTCAGGCGTGGCGCCGATCACCACATAATCACGATCCGCTACCGGCAGCCCCAGCAACTGATCGCGAACTGCGCCGCCGACGGAGTAAATTTTCATTTAAAAACAAATACTTACATCGCTCAATGACAATCAGTGACGCGCAGCCTGCGTGCGATCACGAAACGCTGCGTAACGTCCGCGCGGCGAGCGTTGCGCCAGCCATGCCGGCGCGACGGCTTCCAAGGCCTGCGGTACGATGCCGAACGGGAACACACACGTTGTGTCGCACACGCTGTCCACCGTCATCGAGCGCACGTTGTCGATGCTCATCATTTTGCCCGGCAGACATTCCATCATGAACGCCATCACGTCAGTGAGCACGCTGTCGGCGCCGAAAATCATGCGGCGGTGGCCGGTGGTATGCGCGACGAACTCGACGAGCTCTTTCAGCGTGTATACCCTGGGGCCGCACAGATCGTAACGTTGTCCGATACTGTTCTGTGTGTGCAACGACTTGGCAAACGCCTGCGCGACATCTTCCACCGACACCGGCTGAAAACGCGCACGCGCCGCCGGCACGATCATCGCTGGAAACGATTTGAGCATGCCGGCAAACCTATTCAGAAACTGGTCGTCGTGGCCAAATATCACCGACGGCCTGAAGATCGTCACATCCAACCCCGACGCGCGCACGATGGTTTCGGCCTTGCCCTTGCTGCGCAGATACTCGCTCGGCCCCTCCGCCGCGGCATGCAATGCGCTCATGTGCAATACGCGGCGCACACCACTTTGGCGGCAGGCGGCAACCACCTTGCTCGCCAGCCCGACATGGGCCGCCTCAAAGCTCGCCCTGCCACGACCGCCATGCAGCACACCCACCAGATTGATGACCGCATCGCAGCCCTTAAAAATTTCTGTCAATGTAGTTGCGTCATGTACATCAGCGGCTAACGGCTCCACCGTCGGCAGCGTGGTGAGAAACTTGGCGCGCTCGGGACTGCGCGTCGGCACCCGCACACGAAACCCGCGCGCCGCCAGCGCCGCGCACACATGGCGACCGACAAAACCGGTACCGCCCAGAACACAAATAGTGGAGATAATCATAGTCCCATCTGTAAACAATTGGGTAGAGGCGGAAGTCTAACCGATCAACGCCCCTCGTTCACGCAGTTACGCCGTTCAAGGCGTATCGCCCAGCGATTTTTCGGCTGGACGCGCCGGACCTATTTCGCCGATACGCCCACGCAGCGTTTGCGGCGGCTGCGACAGCAGGCTGGCGTAGTAGCCGGCGTTGGCCATCACCAGTTTGACGTAGTGTCGCGTCTCATTAAACGGAATAGTCTCGGCCCATGCTGCGGCCTCCATCGTGCGGTCGGGCCGCCATGCGCGGGCGCGTCCCGGCCCGGCGTTGTAGGCAGCGGACGCCATCGCCGGATTGCCATCGAGATAATCGAGCACATGCCTCAGGTAGTAGGTGCCCAGGCTGAGATTAGTATCGACATCGGTCACGCTGCCCCAACGCCAATTTTTGAGGCCCATCTTGCCCGCCACCCATTGCGCGGTGCCCGGCATCAATTGCATCAGGCCCATCGCCCCCGCGCTGGAACGCACGTCGGCCATGAAGCGGCTCTCCTGCCGGATCAAACCCAGCACCCACGCTTCATCAAGGCCCTGTTTTGCCGCATGCACCTTCAGCATATCGTGGTATGGCGCAAAATAGCGCAGGCGGAAATCATGCACCGACACCGTTTTCTCGGCGGTGTTGATGACGCGGTCGGGCATGTCGGCGCGCTTGGCGACTTCGGCTACCGCGATTATTTTTCGATCATCCAGGTCACGCAGCGTCCACATCCATTCACGGTTTCCTTCCACGCGCATGCCCAGCCCGTAAAGCGCCAGCGCGCGGCGTATGCCGGGGTGCCGGCTCATCGCCTGAATCTCCGCCGCGCTTGGCGTGTAAGCGGCGGGCGGCGCGACGACTTTACCGCCGAGCTCTTCGAGCGCCAATTGCCCGTAGAAAATGTATTCCTGCGACAGCGGTTTGAGCAGTGCCAGTGCTTCGGCCTCGCGCCCCGTCGCTTTCAGTGCGCGCGCTTTCCAGTAGCGCCACGGCGAATCTTTATTCTCGTGAACCATCACATCGACGGCGGCGATCAGTGTTTTCCAGTCGCCGGCGCGCAACGCCGCGCGCGCTTTCCACTCCAACTGGTAATCGTTCATGTCGCCGGCTTTGGCATACCACGCGAGCGTTTCCGGCTCATGCTTTAACGCGCCCTGCAAGCCGATGTGCCCCCACACAAAGGCGCGCTCGTCTTCAGTGAACTTCGACTCCATGCCCGACCAATGCGCCGCCGCTTGCGCGGG
>JAYVQD010000065.1:0-11344 GCA_043777275.1 Nitrosomonadales bacterium | reverse complement strand
CCGCCAATCCGGTGAACATCATCGAAGGCAACCAGCGCGTGGTGCGCCCGCGGCTGGCGGATGCGCGTTTTTTCTACGAACAAGATCGCCGCGCGCGGCTTGAAACACGCGTGCCGGGCTTAAGTAAAGTCGTCTATCACAACAAACTCGGCACGCAGCTTGAGCGTGTCGAGCGCATCCAGTTGCTGGCCGGGAAAATCGCGCGCTTGATCGACGCTGATCCATTACTTGCCGAGCGCGCGGCATGGCTTGCCAAGGCCGACCTGTTGACCGGCATGGTCGGCGAGTTTCCCGAGTTGCAAGGCATCATGGGCCGCTATTACGCACAACATGACGGCGAGCCGGCGGTGGTGGCGGATGCGATTGCCGAACATTATCTGCCGCGCTTTGCCGGCGACCGCTTGCCGGACAGTCCCGTGGCGTGCTGCGTGGCGCTGGCCGACAAGCTCGACACGCTCATTGGCATCTTCGGCGTCGGCGCCATACCCACCGGCGACAAAGATCCGTTTGCGCTGCGGCGTCACGCGCTGGGGGTGATTCGCATCCTGGCGGAATGCAAGCTGCCGCTGCATCCCTACGGTCTGCTGAAACTCGCGCACGAAACCTTCCCGGCGGGTACATTGCTTGCGAGCCACGATGGGACAACGCCGAATTCATTGAAAGCAGGGGTGTTTGTGGTTGAGCGCGCGAAAAGCTATCTGCGTGATCTCGGATACGGTGTGCTTGAAATAGAAGCCGTGCTCGATCTGTCGCCCACGCCGCCCGAATACGTGAGCCGCCTGGAAGCCGCGCGCAAATTCCTGTCGCTGCCGGAGGCGGCAGGGCTGGCCGAGGCCGACAAACGCATTCGCAATATATTGAGCAAATCGGGCGGGGATTCCGTTGTGGTGAAAGCGGACGACTCAAAACTGGTGGAAAATGAAGAAAAACAACTGCTTAGGCTTACGCGACTGCTGCGCGAGCAAGTAGATGCACTGCTCACACAAACGAAATTCAGCGAAGCGTTGCTGCTCACCGCGCAACTGCATCAGCCGGTGACGCTGTTCTTTGAAAAAGTCATGGTCAACGCGGAAGACCCCGTCTTGCGCAACAATCGTTTCGCGTTGCTGCACGAAGTGGCCAACCTGACCAACCGCGTAGCCAACATTTCAAAACTCGCCGCATGAAACTGATCGTCCTAGATCGCGATGGCGTTATCAATCACGACAGCGCCGCTTACATCAAGTCGCCCGTCGAGTGGCGACCGATCGCCGGCAGCCTCGCCGCGATTGCGCGGCTGAATCAGGCGGGGTTTCGTGTGGCGGTGGCCACGAATCAGTCGGGCATCGGGCGCGGATTCTTCGACATGGCGGCGCTCAACGCCATCCACACCAAGATGCATCAGGCGCTGGCGCAGGCCGGCGCGCGCGTCGATGCGATTTTTTTCTGCCCGCACACGGCGGAAGACAACTGCCTCTGCCGCAAACCCAAAACCGGTATGTATGAAGACATCGCGCGCCGCCTGAACACCAGGTTGAATGGTGTTCCGATGGTGGGCGACAGTATCCGCGACCTTGAAGCCGCTGCCGCAGTACACGCTTCACCCCTGCTGGTGTTAACCGGCAACGGCAAGAAAACGCAACGCGCCGGCAAGTTGCCGCCGGACACGCGCGTCTACCCGGACCTCGCGGCGGCGGTAGACGCCCTCGTGAACTGACCGTGCCGGCTTTTCTGCGCTCCTGCCTTTTTTCGTTGTTTCAGTTGGTCATCACGCCGGTTTTTGCGCTCATCTCGCTGCTGACTTTCCCGCTGCCGCGTCTCACGCGCTATCGCGTCATCACTACCTGGTCGCGGCTGATCACGGGCGCAGCCTCGGTTATCTGTGGCGTGCGTTACCGTGTCATCGGTGCGGAAAATATTCCCGGCGAACCCTGTGTGATTCTGTCGAAGCACCAATCGGCGTGGGAAACCCTTGCCTGGCAGACGATATTTCCGCCGCAGGTGTGGGTGATGAAGCGCGAGCTGCTGTGGATACCGTTTTTCGGCTGGGGGCTGGCGATGTTGTCGCCCATCGCCATCAATCGCGGCTCCGGCGCACGCGCCCTGCGCCAAATGGCCGAGCAAGGCAGGGAACGGTTGGCGGCAGGTTTCTATATCGTGATTTTTCCCGAAGGCACGCGGGTTGCGCCCGGCACGCGAGGCACGTACCATCCCGGCGGTGCCTGGCTCACCGTCAAAACCGGCGCGTTGGCGCTGCCGGTGGCCCATAACGCGGGGGAATGCTGGCGCAAGAATGCCTTTATCAAACGTCCGGGCCTGATTACGGTGAGCATCGGCAAGCCGATCTCAGCGCAGGGCCTGACCGCGGCGGAACTGAATCAACGCATCGAAGGCTGGATCGAAAGCGAGATGCCCAGGTTGAAATCTTATGAACCAGATACGCGCGCAACTTGAACTACCCTTCGCCCTGCCGTCACCGCGACCGGTGGTGGCGTGCTCCGCCGTGCTCGATGGTCAGGCCGTGAGTTATGTTCTGCATCGCAGCCACGGGCGGCGGCGCATCTCGTTGTCGGTGGACGAGCGCGGACTGCGCATTGGCGCACCGCTGCGCGCCTCGATGCGTGAAATCGAAACCGTACTGCGCGATCACGCGCGCTGGGTAGTGCGCAAGCTGTCGGAGTGGGGACAAAAACGCGCGCCCGGACGCCGTTGGCAAAGCGGGGAGACGGTGATGCTCCTGGGCCAGCCGCTGCTCTTGCGCGTCAACGAAGGCGTCGCGTGCGTGGCGCACCATGAGGGTGCGTTGCAGATATCAACCCAGCGCACGCAGCCGGAAAATATCGCTGCGCTGGCCCGCGAATGGCTGCGCACGCAGGCGTTGTCGGATTTCGCCGGCCGGGTTGAGCACTATCGCGAGGTGATGAATGCGCCGCCGGTGGATATCCGTCTGTCGAACGCGCGCACGCGCTGGGGCAGTTGCCATGCGAGCGGACGCATCTTGCTGAATTGGCGGCTGATTCAAATGCCGGCGCGGCTGATTGATTATGTGGTGGTACACGAATTGGCCCATCTGCGTGAGATGAATCACTCGCCGCGCTTTTGGGCCGTGGTGGCAAAAGAAATACCCGACCACGCGGCGCGGCGCCGGGAAATCCGCCGTGATGCGCACCGTTATATCGTGGACTGAGCCGCGCTCCTTGTTGCGAGGCGCGTGCTAAACTTTGATTTTGTTTAACGTTGGATCACCCATGCGCACGCGCTTACTGACATCCGCACTCGCCTTTGCCATGGCACTCACCGCGTGCGGCTACAAGACGCCTTTGGCTCTGCCCAAGCCGGACGCGTCAGCACCGAAGCCCGCACCGGCGCCCGCAACGCCCGCGCCTGACAGCACCAAGCCCGTTTTTCCGTAAGCGCGACGTGAGTCCCTTCGCTTATCGCAACGGCGCATTGCACGCGGAAGACGTTCCACTACGCGAGATTGCCGCGCAACACGGAACGCCTTGCTACGTGTATTCGCGCGCGGCGCTGACCAGCGCTTACCGCGACTTTGATGCCGCGTTCGCCGGCCATGCGCACCTGATTTGTTATGCGGTGAAAGCCAATGCCAATCTGGCGATACTCAATCTGTTCGCGCGACTCGGTAGCGGGTTTGACATCGTGTCCGGCGGCGAACTCGCGCGTGTGCTGGCGGCAGGTGGTGACGCGCGCAAGGTGGTATTTTCCGGCGTCGGCAAAACCACCATCGAGATTCGTGATGCGTTAAACGCCGGAATTCACTGTTTTAACGTTGAATCTGCGTCCGAACTCGAACGCATCAACCAAATCGCCGGTGGCTTGAACAAGATCGCGCCGGTTAGTTTGCGCGTGAATCCCGATGTCGATGCAAAGACGCATCCGTACATCGCCACCGGACTCAAGGAAAATAAATTTGGCGTCGCGTACGACGGTGCGCTGGCGCTGTACCGGCGCGCGCGCGAACTCAAGCATCTGAAAATCGAGGGCATCGACTGCCACATCGGATCGCAATTGACCGATGTCGCGCCGTTTACTGCGGCTGCGGAGCGCGTGATCGCGCTGGTGAAAAGTCTTCAAGCAGACGGCATTGCGCTGTCACACATCGATCTCGGCGGTGGGCTGGGCATTCAGTACCAGGCAGAAGAAAATCCGCCGTCCATCAGCGCCTATGCCGCCGCCATCCTCAAAGGGGTTGCCGGCCGCACGGAAAAACTTTTATTCGAGCCGGGACGCTTCCTTACCGGCAATGCCGGCGTGCTGTTGACCCGCGTCGAGTACTTAAAACGCAGCGAAGATCGCAATTTCGCGGTGGTGGACGGTGCGATGAATGATCTGATGCGCCCGGCGCTGTACGATGCCTGGCACGACATACTGCCGGTGGCGCAGACTGCCGAGCCGTCCGAGACTTGGGAAATCGTCGGCCCCGTCTGCGAAAGCGGTGATTTTCTGGGACGCCAGCGCCCGTTAGCGCTTCACGAAGGAGATTTACTCGCGATACGCTCGGCGGGCGCGTACGGCATGAGCATGAGTTCCAACTACAACACACGCCCGCGCGCAGCAGAAATCATGGTTGATGGTGCGACCATGCACGTGATCCGCAAGCGCGAGACAATCGCCGAACTTTTTGCGAACGAATCGGTGCTGCCTGTGATCGGCGCTTGATTACTGCACAAACAACCACGCCGCTACGCAGGACGACCGTTGCAATTTTGTTTGCGTGTTGTACGAAACACACAACTCGCAACATCATCCCCAAAAAAAGTCAATAAAGTTGTTGCGTTTATTTTGTACTGTGGAATAGAATTGGCGCACCATGCATTGATTCGCTGGTGCACCATGTGTTTCCGGCAGAATGAAGCGGCAAGTTGCGCAACGTTCCGTGAATTGTGGATGGGGTTACGGAGAGACATCCGTAGCAAACGATGCCAAAGTTAACGTTAAAGGAGACTCACATGGCAGCGAAGAAAAAAGCAGCTAAGAAAAAAGTAGCTAAGAAAAAAGTAGCAAAGAAGAAGTAGTTTTTAGCAACGGGGACTGGAAACAGTCCCCGTTGTTTTTGGTGGGCTTGGTTTTGTTCAACGTTCATTCACTGCGTCACCATCGCCGCACTTGTATCGCTTAGTCTCCGCCTGACTTTCCCGCACGCGGATCGACACTGCCGGTGGTACCTGCTCCTCTGCGATACAAAAAATATTGTTTAAAAACATATAGTTACGTATACATTCTGCATGCCATTCGGCTTACTCTCGTGCCAGCGACGTGGCCAGGTAGCCAAGTACGGTGCGCATTGCGCACGCGGCAACAGCGGTGGTGAGGGGCGGTGCGCCGTGCGCACCCTACAACAACCAGTTCCTGATGCGGCGGCGACATCACATGGTTTGCGATACGCGGCGCGGTGCTGGTGATTACGCGCTTACACCAAAAACAACGTCGCCAATCCCAGAAATATAAAAAATCCGCCGCTGTCGGTGATAGCGGTAATCATCACACTCGCACCGATGGCCGGATCGCGCCCCAGCTTGTCCATCACCATCGGTATCAGCACGCCCATTGACGCCGCCAGCAGCAAATTCAGCACCATCGCCATCATCATCACCAGGCCGAGCTGCCAGTTGTGATAAATCAGAAAAGCGAAGATGCCCACCACGCCGCCCCAGATCAGGCCATTGAGCGCACTGACGCCCAACTCTTTGGCAAACAGCTTGCGCGCGTTTTTACGGGTGATCTGCCCCAGGGCGAGCGCGCGCACGATCATGGTGATGGTTTGATTGCCGGAGTTGCCGCCGATACCTGCGATGATCGGCATTAGTGCGGCCAGCGCCACCAGTTTGGCGATAGAGCCTTCAAACAGACCGATCACCCGCGATGCCACAAAGGCGGTAATCAAGTTAATCGCCAGCCACGCCCAACGGTTTTGCACGCTTTTCCACACCGACGCGAACAGATCCTCGTCCTCGCGCAGACCGCCCGCGCTCAATATTTCGCTGTCGGTCTTTTCGCGCATGTAATCGACCACCGCGTTTACCGTCATACGCCCGACCAGCGCGCCGGTGCCGTCCACTACCGGTGCCGATACCAGATCGTAGCGTTCAAATGCAGCGGCGGCATCCGCGGCATCTTCATCGGCTTTGAAGCGGACGAAATCACGCGTCATCACCTCACCCACCGCCACATCAGGGTCCGTCACCAGCAAGCGGTTAATCGGCACCAGGCCCTTTAACTGCTCGGCGCGATCCACCACGAACAACTGGTCGGTGTGATCGGGCAGCTCATCGAGGCGGCGCAGATAGCGCAGCACGACTTCGAGCGTAACGTCCTCACGGATTTGCACCATGTCGAAATCCATCAGCGCGCCGACAGTGCCTTCGGGATAGGACATCGCTTCGCGCAACTGCTCGCGCTCTTCGGGCGGCAACAGCCGGAACACATTCTCGATAACTTCGCTCGGCAGATCGGGCGCAAGGTCGGCGATTTCGTCGGTATCGAGTTGCCCCGTGGCGGCGACCAATTCATGGTCGTCCATGTTCTCGATAAGCGTCTCGCGCACCGCATCGGAGACTTCGAGCAGAATTTCGCCGTCGCGACTGGCTTTGACCAGATCCCACACCACCAAGCGCTGCGTGAGCGGCAAGGCTTCAAGGATGTAGGCGACGTCCGCGGGATGCAGCGGATCCAGCAGTGCCCGCAATTCCTCCAGAATACTCTGGCGCTGCGCGGACGCTTCCGGCGTGGGATTCGGCTCGCTCTGCGAATCGCCGGCATCCGTCCACGACTCGACAAGCGCATCATGCCTGTGGAACAAGCCGGTTACGCGTTCAAGCGAGTCGTGGATGTCGGTACTGGCGTTGCGGTCGGTTTCCATAGCCAAGCAACGCGCCATCACCCCTTCATGGAGCCGCGCGAGCTGCGCCCGATTCTATGGTTATGCAGTTGTTTTGTCTAAGATTTTTTGCCGTTCGAGGCATCGATGGTACTGAGCATGGCGTCGCGTTCGCGGCGCCATTCCGGCGCGTATTCGCAGTTGGCGAAATCGCTGAAGTACGGACCGCCCAGCGTGTAATGAACCAGCGCGGCATCGGCACGCGGCGCATCGTAACCCACCAGATGATTCCAGCGGGAGGGTAACGCGCCAATCAATGCGTCATCGTTCAGCCATTTGAACTGATGCAGCTCCAGCCCTGACGCGGTGTTTACGGTGTCCGGCGTCAACGCGCGGCACCTCGCGTTGTTGAACAACATCACGCTCGACCAGTTCTTTTTCTTGTATTTAGTTTGCGGTTCGCCGAGAAACTTCTTCGTCTCTTTCGGCACATGATCGTGCTTGACCACCATCACCGCATAGCGCTCATCACGCAGGGCCCACAGGCTGGCAATATCATCGAGCATCAACATGTCGCAATCCATGAACAGCGACCAACCTGAGTAATCCGACAGCCAAGGCGTCAAAAATCGAGAAAATGAAAAATCCGTGCTTTGTAACGGATGGCGTTCGCGGGTTAGCACGCCCTTCAATTGGCTTAACATCAGCGGCGCCGCCGATACCGGTTGCGTGGCGTGAGCGTGAATGCTGTGGGCGAGCACGCTGTAAGCGATCGCCTCCCGTGGGTCATAGCCTATGGTTACGTTTATCATGAATAGCCTGCTGCTCTGTTTCGGTACGTTTATTCTTTCGCGCTCATCACGCCCATGGCGCGTCTCTCACGCAAGCGGATTTTAGGATATCACGCGTCTCTTGGCATCGTTCTGCCGCCAAGGCTAAGCCGCTGCCGATCACGCTACGCCTATAATGTGCGCTCACAGTGCAAGCGTAACAATCGCAACAAACGTAAATCATGGCCCGACACTCCAACGATCCGCTAACGAAAGCGCGGGATTACCTGCAAAACGCCAATGTTCCTGCTGCATTGGCGATTATCGAAGCCGTGTTACGCAAAGCGCCGCGCAGCCCGGACGCCAATTATCTGCTCGGTGTGACACAGCTCATGAGCGGCGACGCGCAAAATGCCATTGCCCCCCTTGAAATCACCCTGGCGTCCGACCCGCGCAATGGGGCAGCACTGGATAGCCTGGGGCTGTGCTACCTCATGCAGGGTCGTTACCGCGACGCGGAACCGGTGTTGCGGCGCGCAGCGTCCCTGCCGGGCGCGCCGGCACTGGTGTCAATGCGTCTGGGAATGGCGCTGCTGCATCAGGAGAAGACCACCGAGGCGATACCGTTTCTACGGCGCGCGGCGGAACTGGCGCCGGACGATATCGATTGCCGTATGAACTTGGCACGTGCGTTGCATCGCGACGGGCAAGTAACGCCGGCACGCGCTCAACTCGAAAACGCGTTGACCCGCGCGCCCGGCAATGCCGACATTCTGTTCAATCTCGGCGTCCTATCACTTGATCAAAATGAACACCCTGCCGCCGCAGGCTGGTTTGAAAAAGCTATTGCGCAAGCCCCGGCGCACGCCGAAGCGTGGACCAATCTGGGCATCGCACAGGAGCGCCAGCAAGACTTGGGTGCCGCGCTCAAGTCTCACCGCAAAGCGCTGGAATTAGCGCCCCGCCTTGCGGCAGCGAGCAGCAATCTCGCCCGCGGTTTAGCTTTGCAACATCGCCATGACGAGGCACGCAACCAATATCTGGCGACCTTGCAAATCGAACCGGGACACATTGCCGCGCATGAAGGGCTTGCGTTCGCTTGCTTATCTCTGGGCCGCGTTACCGAAGCCATACAGCACCTGCGCAGGGTTGTTGAAGCGGAACCTAACCATCACGGCGCTTTGTTGGCGCTGGCGAAAGCCTTGTTTGAAAGCGGACAACTGGCCGAGGTGGAACCGCTCGCCCAGCGCGTGTGTGAACTCAATCCTGATGCCGCCGATGCCTATGCCACGCTTGCCACACTCCATGGTGTGCGTGGCGATGTCGATCAGGCGATCGCCACACTGGAGTCGGGATACGCACACACGAGTAACCGGGGCTTGCTGGGCATGCTCGTGTTTAATTATCGCCAGTGTTGCGACTGGGCCAAATGGACACAATCGTGGCAGGCGCTGGCGCCGCACGTGGATACCGATGCGGCGCTGGGCAGCCCCTTCTGGCTACTGTGTGAATCGATAACCGCGCAACAACAACTGACCTACACGCAAGCGTGGGCACGCGCGCGATTCAAGGACATTCAACCGCTCCCGCCGCGCGCCTATCCGCAAACACGGCACAAGCGTATTCGCATCGGCTATCTGTCGTCCGATTTTCAGGAACACGCCGCCGCGTATCTGATCGCCGATGTGCTGGAACAACACGACACTACGCGCTTTGAGGTGTTCGCGTATTCGCACGGGCCCCAAGACAACAGTCCCATGCGGCAACGTCTGCGCGCCGCGTGCGAGCACTTTGTCGATATCGCGTGGGATACGGATGATGCTGCCGCGCAGCGCATCCGCGATGATGAAATTGATATCCTGATCGACCTCAAGGGCTACACCGTCGGCGACCGCCTGACCATCATGGCACGCCGTCCGTGCGACATCCAGGTAACATGGCTGGGCTATCCGGGAACCACCGGCGCGCCCTTCATGGATTATCTGATCGCTGATCCGGCCATCATCCGGCCGGGTGAAGAAGCCACCTGCTGCGAACGCGTGGTGCGCATGCCGCATTGCTATCAACCCAACGACCGCAAGCGCGCGATCGCAGAGCCGTTGCGCCGTCAGGATTATGGTTTGCCCGAGTGCGGATTTGTGTTCTGCTGTTTTAATCAAACTTACAAGATCACACCGGACGTATATGCGGTGTGGATGCGTTTGCTACAGCGCGTGCCGGATAGTGTGTTGTGGCTGGTGGATGGCGGTGCGACCGCGAAGCGTAATCTCATCGACGCCGCGCGCGCGCAGGGTGTTGCGCAAACACAACTGGTGTTTGCGCCCCGCCGGCCCTATAGCGAACACCTTGCGCGCTACCGCGTGGCGGATTTGGCGCTCGACACCTTTCCCTACACCTCGCACACCACCCTGAGTGATGCGCTGTGGTGCGGCTGCCCCACCGTCGGTTTGACGGGCGACACCTTCGCGTCACGTGTATCCGGCAGCCTGCTGACTGCGGCTGGATTGGGCGATCTGGTTAGCGCATCGCTCACCGGCTACGAGCAATTGGCGCACCGCATAGCCACGGACGCGGCATTCGGGAAACAACTTCGTGACCGGGTGGCGCAGGCGCGAGACCGCTCGTCCCTGTTTGATTCAGAGACATTCGCACGAGATTTGGAACACCTGTACGTAAGCATGATCGCGCAGAAATCCGGCGCGTAACCACAACAACAACGACTGCAGCCGCATCCGTATTCGCCAAACGTAACCGCCATAAAAAAACGGGCGCCGAAGCGCCCGTTTAAGATAGAACTGATGCTGCTTGATTAGAACGAGTGCGTCATGTTGATCGCAAATGCGCTCGGGTCTTGACCCGCAGCATTGCCGTTCAAACCACCCAACTGATAACGCGCGGCAGTTTCGTTATTGACCTTGACATAACCCACGTTGACTTCCGTGCGTTTGGACATCGCATACACGTAGCGGATTTGGTAGAGCTTGACGCCTGTGTTTGCACCAGCGGCCGGACGTGCCGTACCTGCGGCACCGCCGTTACCCTTCACGTCACCCGCAGTGCTGTAAGCAGCGCGAATACCATGGGGGCCGGAGAACATCCAGTCGATGCCCAGATGCCATACGTTGACCTTGCTCTCAAGCCCAACACCGGTTTCCCATTTCTGTTGCGAATAGAGGCCACCGACTTTGAGCTTGTTGCCAAACGTGTAGTTCGCGCCGAGCAACCAGCCTTTGTCGTCAAATGCGACAACGCCGTTGTTAGTAATGTCGTTATGCTTTTCATAACCGGCATAGACATTCAACGGGCCATTGCCATACTTGGCGGCCAACGACCAAATACGCGGCTTGCTGCCCGCCGCTGAATTCACGATAGCGGTTTGAGAGTTCAGCGTGCTGTAGGCACCCATCGCCTGGAAGCCACCGAAACTCGGGGTGTCATAGTTGATGGAGTTAACTTGACGGCGCTTGAACACAGCTTGGTTGGTGTTGCCGGCTGCGGTGGTGGTGGAGTTACCCATCAGCACGAAGGCCGAACCAAACACGCCGGTGTCGTTAGAACCCGTGGCATCCTGCACGCGCTTGAACGGGGTATCCCATACGCCCACGGACGCGTTACCGAAGCCGCCTTTCAGACCCAGCGCGCTGTTACGACCGCACAGGCCATCCACGTTCTGGCCGCGGAAGTCATACGAGCTTTCGCACTGAAACCAGGCCGACAGATTGCCGCCGAGTTTTTCTTCGCCGCGGAAACCAAGGGC
>JAYVQD010000064.1:0-2898 GCA_043777275.1 Nitrosomonadales bacterium | reverse complement strand
GGCGGCGGCCAACTGCTCGGCAGGCGAAAGACTTTGCCCGCGCACGGCAATGACTTTGAACTCCAGCAACGCCCGTTGCAATTCGTCCCACATGGCTTTGTTCGCATGATTTTTAAGATCGGCGCCGTAAATCTCCGCGCCGATGCTGCCCGCGATGGGGCGTGCTTCCAGAGTTTTATAGTCCATAATATTTCCTAGATTGTCGACTGATCGACATAGTATAGTCCGGCAGCAAGTTCGACGAAATACCTATGGAGAATCCCATCATGACAGACAGCACCAAAGAGTTGGCTGGAAAAGTCGCGCTGATTACCGGCGCGGCAAAAAATATTGGACGCGCCACCGCGTTGGAGCTGGCGAGGGCCGGTGCCACCGTGGCCGTGAATACGCGCTACTCGGTGGATGACGCGAAAAAAGTCGTCGAAGAAATCCGCGCCGCGGGCGGGCAAGCCGAAGTGTATGTTGCCGATATCGCCGATGCCAAGGGCGCGAAAGGCATGGTCGATAGCGTGATGCAAAAATTCGGGCGCGTGGATTTTCTGGTGTTAAACGCCTCGGTGCGCACCGAAAAACCGTTTCTCGAATTGAGCTACGACGAATGGCGTGTGCCGCTGTCGATCACGCTGGACGGCGCGTTTTATCTGGCGCAGGCATGCATCCCGTCGATGATTGCCAATGGCGGCGGCAGCATTGTCACGTTAGGCGGCATGATGAGTCTGTCGGGCGCGAAAAAACGCATACACGGCTCGGTGGCAAAACATGGGTTGGTTGGGTTCACGCGCGGTATCGCGCGCGAGTTCGGTGATCGCAACATCCGCGCCAACTGCATTGCGCCGGGGCAGATGGATACCGCACGCGCCGCAGGGCGTACCGCGGCAGCGGGCGCTGAATTAGTGCCCTTGGGGCGCAAGGGTGACGCGGAAGAAATCGCGACCGTGGTGCGTTTTCTGTGCGGTCCGGCGTCAAGCTACGTGAGCGGGCAGTCATTGCAGATCAACGGTGGGCAGATGATGTTTTAGCGGATTGCATTTACTGCAAAACGTGCAAACACAAACACTGTCGTTCCCGCGCAGGCGGGAACCCATAACACAGTCTCCGTAGGATGGGTGAAACCCATCGCAACGAGTGTCGGGAAAATGGCAGATAGGTGGCAATGCAGTTCACTTAAGCCCTTTGCCCGTTCGCCCTGAGCCTGTCGAAGGGCATTTGTGGTTCGACAAGCTCACCACGAACGGCTAAGTGAACAGCATTGAGATAGGTGGTGGCGCACGAACGATGGGTTGCGGCGCTCCACCCACCCTACGGGTTTGGTAGTCGTGCTTCCCAATCCTTCGGCAACTGAATTTTTTTGCCGGTCGGGAAACCCAGAAACCCGTTGTGCGCGAACACATACATGTTGTTGCGCAGCGGGTCGCCGGATACGGCAATCATAAAATCTTCCGGCTTCCACACAATCGGCACCAGGCGGTTTTCATCATCCGATTCGTAAAACACTTTCGGGATGCGGCCGTTGCGCACGTCGTCTTTCAAATCCCACACGCCGCGAATATTCCACACACGCAACTGGCGCTCGAACTCCCACGCCGGCAGGCGCGCGTGATCGAACAGATATTGTTTGACGTCGGCTTTGCTCCAACCGGCTTTGGCGATGGTCTCGGCCAATATCGGACTGAGCACGACTAACGGGCGCAGCATGCCGTTGCCGTGGCTGGTGGTAAACGTGATCTGCCACATGTGGTATTTCAAAACGGAATCGGCGACGTAGGGCAGCAATTCTTCCGGCGTGCTGCCCGACACGGATGAGAACGAGCCGCCGCCGGTGTAGCGCGCGACGGTGACGACGTTGTCGCCCGCCTGATAGCCCATTTCCTCGGCGGTGTTGGCCCAGCCGATTTGCTTGAGCACGTCATCGTTTTCGGCGAGCACCACGCGCCAGGTATTGCCGAAGGTGGCTTTGTCGGTTTTGTGCGGCAGAAAACCCGCGACATTGCGCAGATATAACCGCCAGAAACGCCCGATGGTGGTGTTCGCCATGAAGCCATCGCGCAGCGCACCCTGCGTGTAGTTAAAGCCGAGCTGTTTGATGATCGGGCCATTGAGAATAATCAGGTTCTCGCCGCCGGGCGTATTGCCGCTATGCTCGACGCCGTAGTGCGGATCGCACATGCCTTCGACAGCGGCGATCAGCACCGGCATGTATTCGGGCTTGCAGCCCGCCATCACGCCGTTGACCGCGATGCTCCAGATGGTCGCCGCGCGGCTGTCGGGGAGAATCACGCCCAGCACCTCATTCGGATCGCGCTCAGTGAATTGCAAAAACGCCTCAATCGCCTCCAGCGTGGGCGGCACAATGGGCAAGCCGTCGGACAATTCGTTGTCGTAGAAGTATTGATTGACGGCATTAAAGCCGCCTTTAAACACGATGTCACGCGCGGCAGGCTCGGTGGTTTTGCCTTTCGGCGCGGGTTGCACGGTGAGGTTTTCGATCACGTGCTTTGCGGTGGTTTCGATCACGTCGCGGCGCAAATCTTCATTGCTCTTGGTGCCGATGTGGCCGGGCACCATGGCCAGCGGAATATTCGGCATGCCGAGCCCGATGGAGGTGGCCGCCGCCTGACGGAAGAATCCTTCACACGTTAATGAAGACGTCGGATAACCGAGTGCTTCACACGCTGCACTGGCCCGCAACACGGCGGGCGTGCAGGAGCCTCAACACGCCATGCCGCTGATGACGGCATCGACGCCCATGGCGTTGAACTTTTTCGCGAACTCGGCGAGCGCTTCTTTTTCCTCGCCGCCGTGCGAGCTGCCGAATTCGCGCCAGCTCACGAACTTCACGTCCGGGTATTGTTTTTTGATCGCGGTTTCAAGATGCTCAAACACCGCGTCGCCGCGAAA
>JAYVQD010000063.1:0-2909 GCA_043777275.1 Nitrosomonadales bacterium | reverse complement strand
TCAGTCCGGTGCATGTCAAGGTAGTCACCGAAAACAGCACGGTATTCCTGATGGGCATGGTCAGGCGCGCGGAGGCCGATGCGGCCACTGATATCGCGCGCACCACTGGCGGGGTGCAGAAAGTTGTGCGCTTGTTCGAGTATCTCGACTGAACGTGGCGTGCCGGGCCACTTACCGGCGGCAGCGCTGACTCGCGTGGCCCTCGTGAGTTTCCCGCCACCCGCCTTCGAACAAAAAATTCATGCGCCGGATCGAATAGCGGCGCTCGTGCAAACCCTGCCGCGCCCGCTGGTATTCACCAACGGCGTGTTCGACGTGCTGCATCGGGGGCACGTCACCTATCTCGCGCAGGCGCGCGCACAGGGCGCAAGCCTGATCGTGGCGCTCAATAGCGACGCCTCAACACGCCGCCTCGGCAAAGGCGATGACCGCCCGGTCAACACCCTCGCAGACCGCGCGGCCGTGATCGCATCACTCGAATCGTTAAGCGCGGTAACGTGGTTCGATGACGACACGCCGCTGGCATTGATCCGCGCGTTGCGCCCCGATGTGTTGGTGAAAGGCGGCGACTGGACACCCGAAGCGATCGTGGGCGCCGACGATGTGCGCGCCTGGGGCGGCGCCGTGCTGTCGATTCCGTTTCTGCATCAGACATCAACCACGGCCATGCTGGCGGCTATACGCAAGAAAACATAGATTAAAAAACTGTTTTAAAACAAATACTTACTATTTATTCATCCCACGTCAAAGTATTACGCCGGACACGGCAGCGCGCGCACTTCGCTCGCCGGCAACGTGGCGCGCAGGGCGGTCAGTTTGGCAACCGTCGCCGCAGCGGGCTCACGCACGATAAACACCACCTGCTTCAAAAAATTGTCGCGCTTCTCGGCAATCGCGTTGGTCACACCCTTTTTTTCTAGTGACTTGAGCAACACCTGCGCCGCCTCATCGGTACGGAAAATACCAAGTGAGATAGCGTGGCGCATGGGCGCCTGATCCTGCACTACTGAATATTCGGTCACGCCAAGTTCCTTCAGCGCCTTGCCCGCTTTCTCCGCCTCGTCGCGCGATTTGAGCGGCGGAATGTAAACCCAGAAACCGCTCGCATCCACCGTGAGACGTTTCACCTGCGCGGCCGGCAGGGCCAGTTCCGCCATCGCCGCATCGGCGCGCGCGACCGTCGCGCCCGAAAACGCACCCCACTCCATACAGGCCGCAGCGGACGGCACCGCCGGCCCGGCCGGAGCGACAGGAGCGACGGCGACAGGGGTTTTTACCAGCTTTATTTTTTCCGGCGTGATCTGCACCTGACGAATGTGCTCTCCGGCATCCACCGGCTCGCGCAAATAGTGGTACCACGCAAAGAAAGCAAAGTTGGCCAGCACCATCAACAGAAACAGTGTGCGCATGGTCTTATGATTGATTGGCAATTTCGAGTAACCCTTCGAGCACCAGATTATCCACCAGCGCCACTTCCCTATTCAGCCGCAGCTGAATCAGCGCGGTCGCGCCGCCCGACAGCACCACCAGCGCGCTGCCGCCGTTACCCTGGCCGGTTTCTTCCATGTAGCCGCACATGCGGTCAATGGCGCCGGTGAGCGCATTGATCGCGCCGCTCATGATCGCATCCGCCGTGTTGTCCGGGAAATAATAAAACACACCCGGCTGCAACTTCAGTTGCGCGGTACCACTATCGAGTGAAGCGCGCATCAAATCCAGACCGGGCACGATCACACCGCCGAGAAACACACCCTCGGTGGAGAGTGCATCCACCGTCAGGGTGGTGCCGGCGTTGACCACCACACACGCACGGCCAACCTGCCCGTAACGTTTCCACGCCGCGATCAAGCCCGCCCAACGATCCGCGCCCAACTGCGCGGGATCAGCGTAACCACTGCGCACGCCGCATTGCTGATCGCGGGCCGTCACCCACACCGGCGCGACGCGGTAGCACGCGAACGCACTCGTGAGCGCATCGCGCACGCGCTCACCCGCGACATTCGACACCACGATGCGCGTGGGCGCGGGCAATTCCTTCCATTCGTCAGCGAGGCTTGCCGCGTCGGCCGTGGCCAGCCACCCGCGCCGCAACCAGCCGCGCTCGTCCGCAAATCCCCATTTGATGCGGCTGTTGCCGGCGTCGATGGCAAGCAGGTTCATACGGATGCACGCAGGGTGGTGCGAGCCGCGCGCAAGCTCACATCGCCGCTGTGAAACGAGCGCACGCCGCGCGCGGTTTCGAGCAGCAACGATCCATCCACGCCCACGCCGCGCGCCACGCCGCTTTCGCTCACGCCGCCGGGCAACGTCAGCCGCACTGCGGCGCCTTGATGCACATGACGGCGCTGCCAGTCTTCGCGAAACGCTGCAAATCCATGGCGTTCAAATTCGAGCAGCACGCGATTCAGTTCGCCGAGCAGCACCGCCAGCAATTGATTGCGATCCACCGCGTGCTCCATGACCGTTTCAAGATCCGCTGCGACCTGATCGACGCCGATACGCGCATCCACCGCCGGCGACAAGCGCACGTTGATGCCCAGCCCGATCACCACCGCGCTCGGCCCCATCGCCTCGCCCTGCATCTCAATCAGAATGCCGGCGATTTTGTGGCCACGCCACAGCACATCGTTGGGCCATTTCAATCCCACGCCGCTCGCGTCGTTCGCGTTTCCAGGGCCCATCGTCTCAAGCGCGCGCACCACGGCCAGCCCCACGGCAAGACTCAATCCCGCCAGCGTCGCCGCGCCCTGTGAAAACCGCCACAGCACCGAGAAGGTCAGCGCACCACCGATGGCGGCATGCCACGGGCGGTTCATGCGGCCGCGGCCCGCGCGTTGCCACTCCGCCGCGATCACGCTGGCGTGGGGCGCACCGGCCCGCGCGCGCTCCAGCAGCAGCGTGTTGGTGGA
>JAYVQD010000062.1:0-11471 GCA_043777275.1 Nitrosomonadales bacterium | reverse complement strand
CCGTCACCACGGGGAACAACCCCGCGCGCGACTGCTGCACCACGGCTTGCGCGCGGCGGTACTGCGCCTCGGCCACGCGCAAATCCTGATTGGATTTTTCGACTTTATCCGCGAGCGCATTTAACTGCGTGTCGCCGAAAATCTCCCACCATTTTCCGCGCGGGACGCCGTCGCGCGGTTCGGCGATTTTCCAGTCTTTGGATTCTTTGTAGGCCGGTGGCGTGACGACCTGCGGGCGGCGGTAATTCGGCCCGAGCAGCGAGCAGGACGCGAGCGACAGGGCCAGCGTTACCACAACCATGCGTTGTACGAGTGATTTCACTTTCATCAGCTTTCCAGTGAAACAACGGGCGCCGGTTTGCGTCTGAAGCTCTGGCACCACAACCGGAACCGGTCAAGATACAGATACACCACCGGCGTGGTGTAGAGCGTAAGAATTTGGCTCATCACCAGTCCGCCCACAATCGAAATACCCAGCGGCGTACGCAATTCCGCGCCGTCGCCGCTGCCGATGGCCAGCGGAATCGCGCCCAGCAGCGCGGCCATGGTGGTCATGATAATCGGGCGAAAGCGCAGCAGGCACGCCTGAAAAATCGCGTCGCGCGGCGTGAGGTTGTCGCGGCGCTCGGCCTCGATCGCAAAGTCGATCATCATAATCGCGTTTTTCTTCACGATGCCGATCAGCAGGATCACGCCGATCAGCGCGATGATATTGAATTCCGATTTGAACAGCATCAACGCCAGCAGCGCGCCCACGCCGGCCGAGGGCAGCGTCGAGAGAATGGTGATCGGATGAATGAAACTCTCGTAGAGCACGCCGAGCACGATGTACACCGTAATCAGCGCCGCGAGGATCAGCCACGGCTGGCTGTCGAGCGAGGCCTGAAACGCGCGCGCCGTGCCCTGAAAGCTGCCGTAGATGGTGCCGGGCACGCCGATGCGCGCCATGGTGTCGTTGGTCACGCGCACCGCGTCGGACAGCGATATGCCCTCGGGCAGATTAAATGAAATCGTCGATGCCGCGAATTGTCCCTGATGGTTCACCGACAGCGCGGTGTTGGTAAACTCGTAGCGCGCAATCGACGTCAGCGGCACCTGCCCTTTGACCGGCGACAGCAGGTAAATTTTCTCCAGCGCCTCCGGCCCCTGCCAGTGCTGGGGGGCCACTTCCAGCACCACGCGATATTGGTTGAGCGAGGTGTAAATCGTGGCGACCTGTGCCTGCCCGAACGCCAGGTTCAGCGCGGTGTCGATAGCGCGGATGGTGATGCCCAGCCGCGCCGCACTGGCCCGATCAATGGTGAGCGTGGTTTGCAAACCGCGCACCTGCTGATCCGAATTGATGTCCGCCAGCTCGGGCACTTCGCGCAGCGCGCGCTCCAGCCGCGGCGTCCAGGTGCGTAGGTCTTCGATATTGTCGGCACGCAGCGTGAACTGGTACGCGGTGTTGCTTTGCCGTCCGCCGATGCGGATGTCCTGCACCGGATTCAGAAACAGGCTCGCGCCTGCCACCGCGCCGAGCTTCGGCCGCAGGCGCGCGATCACCTGATCCACCGTCATCTGACGCTCCTTCAGCGGCTTGAGCGAAATGAACATAAAGCCGCCGTTGCGCGCGCCGCCGCCGGTAAAGCCGGTCACGCTCTCGACCGCCGGATCGGCCTGCACGATCTTGATGAACTCCGCCAGTTTGACGCGCACCGCCTGAAACGAACTCGCCTGATCGGCCTGCAATGAGCCGACCATGCGGCCGGTATCCTGCTGCGGGAAAAATCCTTTCGGCACGATGGTATACAAATACACATTCAGGCCAATCGTGGCCGCCAGCACCAGCATCACCAGCAACGGGTGGCGCAGCGAAAACGCCAGCGAACGCTCGTAGCCGCGCAATATCCCGTTGAACACGCCTTCGCTCCAGCGGCTCAGGCGGCCGGGTTTTTCTTCGCCCTTGGGCCTGAGCAAACGCGCGCACATCATCGGCGTCAGGGTGAGCGACACCACCATCGACACCAGGATCGCCACCGACAGCGTGACCGCAAATTCACGAAACAAGCGCCCGACGATGCCGCCCATCAACAGAATGGGTATGAACACCGCGATCAGTGAAATGCTGATCGACACCACGGTGAATCCCACTTCTTTGACGCCGAGCAGCGCGGCCTTGAACGGCGCCACGCCTTTTTCGATGTGACGCGACACGTTTTCCAGCACCACGATCGCGTCATCGACCACGAAGCCGGTGGCAATGGTAATCGCCATCAGCGACAGATTGTTCAGGCTGTAGCCGAGCAGATACATCGCGCTGAACGTGCCGATCAGCGACACCGGCACCGCGATGCTCGGTATCAGCGTGGCGCGCCAGTTGCGCAGAAAAATAAACACCACCATGATCACCAGGCCCATTGAAATCAGCAGCGTGCGCTCGATCTCCGCGAGCGAGGCGCGAATGGTCGCGGTGCGCTCCATCACCACGTTCAGTTCAATCGCCGCCGGTATCGACGCCTGCAATTGCGGCAATAGCGCGTGCACACGATCAGCGGTTTCGATGATATTGGCGCCCGGCTGACGGTACATGATGACCAGCACCGCGGGCTTGCCATTGGAAATGCCCGCGTTGCGCAAATCCTGCACCGAATCGATCACTTCCGCGACATCCGACAGCCGCACTGGCGCGCCGTTGCGATACGTCACGATCAGCGGCGCATACTCCGCCGCCGTCAGCGATTGGTCGTTGGCGTAGATCTGCCACTGCCGGTCGCCCGACTCGACCACGCCCTTGGGCCGGTTGGCGTTGTTGGCGTTGATGGTGTTGCGCACTTCATCCAGCCCGATGCCGTATTTGTTCAGCGCCGCCGGGTTGGCTTCGACGCGCACCGCGGGCAGCGAACTGCCGCTGACCGTGACCTGCCCGATGCCTTTGACCTGCGACAGCTTTTCACCGAGGAGCGTGGTGGAAATGTCATACATCTGGCCGCGATCGAACGTCTCGGACGTCAGCGCGATAATCATCACCGGCGCATCCGCGGGATTGATTTTGCGGTACGTCGGATTGCGCGGCAGGCTGCTTGGCAGCTCCGAGCGCGAGGCGTTGATCGCCGCCTGCACTTCGCGCGCCGCGCCGTCGATGTCGCGGCTTAAATCAAATTGCAGGGTAACGCGCGTATTGCCCAGCGAACTGGATGACGTGATCTCATTCACGCCGGCGATCTTGCCGAGCGCGCGTTCGAGCGGCGTGGCCACGGTCGCGGCCATAGTTTCCGGGCTGGCGCCGGGCAGCGACGCCGACACCTGGATCGTTGGAAAATCCACTTGCGGCAACGGCGCCACCGGCAACAGCTTGAACGCAATCGCGCCCGCGATCACCAGCCCCAGCATCAGCAGCGTGGTGGCGACCGGACGGCGCACAAACGGTTCGGAGATATTCATCAGCCGCTCTCCTTCACCGGTTCGATGGCGTCCGCTTCGTCCTCAGCACGCTTGCCGCCCTTGGTACGATGGCGCTGCGCCAGCCGGTCAAACGCGAGGTAAATCACCGGCGTGGTATAGAGCGTCAGCACCTGGCTCACGATCAGCCCGCCCACCATGGTGATGCCCAGCGGCTGGCGCAGCTCCGCGCCCACGCCGGTGGACAACATCAACGGCAGCGCGCCCAATAGCGCGCACATCGTCGTCATCATGATCGGCCGGAAGCGCAGCAGGCACGCCTGATAAATCGCCTCGCGCGGGGCCTTGCCCTCGTTGCGCTCGGCGTCGAGCGCGAAGTCGATCATCATGATCGCGTTCTTCTTCACAATGCCGATCAGCAGAATAATGCCGATAATGCCGATGATGCCCAGGTCCAGACGCGCGACAAACAGCGCCAGCAGCGCGCCGACGCCCGCCGAGGGCAGCGTGGACAAGATCGTCACCGGATGAATGTAACTCTCGTAGAGCACGCCGAGCACGATATACATGGTAATGATGGCCGCGATGATCAGCAGCAGCGTGTTGGTGAGCGACGCGCGAAACGCCAGTGCCGCACCTTGAAAGCTGGTGCGGATGCTCGGCGGCAGGGCGATTTCTTTTTCGGCCGCCTCGATAGCCTTCACCGCGTCGCCCAGCGCCACGCCGCGGGCGAGGTTGAACGAAATCGTCGATGACGGAAAATTGCCGATGTGGTTAATGGCGAGCGTGGCCGGTTTTTCGAGCAACCGCGTCACGGTGGACAACCGCACCTGCGTGCCGCCCGCGCCCGGCACGTAAATCTCCGACAGCGCCTCGGGGCCGATGCGAAACTCCGGTTTGACTTCGAGCACCACGCGATACTGGCTGGTCTGCGTGAATATCGTCGAGATCATGCGCTGGCCGAAGGCGTTGTAGAGCGCGGTGTTGATCGCCGCCGGTGTGACGCCGAGGCGCGCGGCGGTATCGCGGTCGATTTCCAGATACGCCTGCAAACCATTATTTTGCAGATCACTGGTCACGTCGGTGAGTTGCGGCAACTGACTCAGACGCTCCACCAGCCGCGGCACCCAGATACCAAGTTCGTCGATATTCGCGGTATCGAGCGTGAACTGGAACTGTGTGCGGCTGACGCGATCTTCGATGGACAGATCCTGCACCGGCTGCATGTACAGCGTGATGCCTTCGAGTTTGGCGGTGCGCTCCTGGATGCGCCGGATCACTTCCGAGGCATGCGGCCGTTGCGCGTGCGGTTTGAGGTTAATCAGTATGCGGCCGCTGTTTAACGTGGCGTTCTGGCCATCGACGCCGATGAACGACGACAGACTTTCCACCGCCGGGTCTTCGAGTATTTTTTGCGCCAGCAATTGCTGCCGCTCGGCCATGGCCCCGAACGAAACCGTTTGCTCGGCATCCGAAATGCCCTGAATGACGCCGGTGTCTTGTATTGGAAAAAATCCTTTAGAAACAAATACATACATAACAACAGCCAATACCAGCGTGCCGATGGCGACGACGAGCGTCGCCGCCTGCCGGTCGAGCACCCAGGTAAGCGTGCGCGCATACCACGCGATGATCGTGTCGAGCCATTGCCCGGTCTTGCGATAAAACGCGCTCTGCTCGGCCTCGGGCGTGTGGCGCAGCAGGCGCGCGCACATCATCGGCGTCAGCGTCAGCGACACCACCGCCGAAATCAGGATCGCCACCGCCAGCGTGATGGCGAATTCGCGAAACAGCCGCCCCACCACGTCGCCCATGAACAGCAGCGGGATCAGCACCGCGATCAGCGAAAACGTCAGCGAAATAATGGTGAAACCGATTTGTTTCGAACCTTTTAACGCGGCCTCCAGCGGCGAGTCGCCTTCTTCGATGTAACGCGAAATATTTTCGATCATCACGATCGCATCATCGACCACGAACCCGGTGGCGATGGTCAGCGCCATCAGCGTCAGGTTGTTGATGGAAAACCCCGCGAGATACATCACCCCGAAGGTGCCCACCAGCGACAGCGGTACCGCCACGCTGGGGATAATCGTCGCCGACACGTTGCGCAGGAACACAAAGATCACCATCACCACCAGCGCCACCGACAGCAGCAATTCAAACTGCACGTCTTTGACCGAGGCGCGTATCGTCACCGTGCGGTCGGTCAGCACCGCCACATCCACCGCCGCCGGCAGCGCGCCCTGCAACTGCGGCAGCAATGCCTTGATGCGATTGACCACCTCGATCACGTTGGCGCCGGGCTGGCGCTGAATGTTCATGATGATCGCCGGCGTGTCGTTCATCCATGCGGCGAGGCGTGTGTTCTCGGCGGCATCGACCACGTCCGCCACGTCCGACAAATACACCGGCGCGCCGTTGCGATACGCCACCACCACCTTGCGGTACTCGTCCGCCGATTTGAGTTGATCATTGGCGTCGATGGTGTAGGCGCGCTCGGGTCCGTCAAAGCTGCCCTTGGCCGCATTGACGTTGGCGGCGGCCACCGCCTGGCGCACGTCTTCGAGACTCAGCCCGTCGGCGGCCAGCGCCTTGGGATTCGCCTGCACGCGCACGGCGGGACGCTGACCGCCGGAGAGAGTGACCAGCCCGACGCCGGTGACCTGCGAAATTTTTTGCGCCACGCGGGTGTCGGCGAGATTCTGCACCTGGGTCAGGGGCAGCGTTTTCGAGGTGATGCCGAGCGTGAGTATCGGCGCGTCGGCGGGGTTCACCTTGCTGTACACCGGCGGCGCGGGCAAATCCGTGGGCAACAGATTCGCGCCCGCGTTGATCGCGGCCTGCACGCCCTGCTCGGCGGAATCGAGATCCAGTTCCAGCGAGAATTGCAGCGTCACCACCGACGCCCCGCCCGAACTGGTGGACGACATCTGCTTCAAGCCCGGCATCTGGCCAAACTGGCGCTCCAGCGGCGCGGTGATCGACGAGGCAATCACCTCGGGACTCGCGCCCGGATAAAACGTCGTCACCTGTATGGTCGGGTAATCCACCTGCGGCAGCGCCGAAATCGGCAACAGCCGGTAAGCGATAATCCCCGACAGCAGGATCGCCACCATCAGCAGCGTGGTCGCCACTGGGCGCAGGATGAACAGGCGGGAGGGATTCACGTCAGCGTTATCCGCGTGACCTGCATTGCCAACGTTGGCGTGGAGGGCACAGAGCGCTTTGTTTCACGCATCGGCATTTATTGCGCGGCCGCTTCAGCGTCTTTCTTCGTGCGCCAACTGCCATCGCCTTTTTTGCGTCCCTCGCCCTTGGGTGCGTCGGCGCTGGCAGCGTCACCCTTTGCGGCATCGGCTGCGGGCGCGCCGTCTTTCGGCGCGTCGGACGCAGCACCATCGGCGGGCGGTTTCTTGCGGCGTGGCCGGTCGCCTTGCGCCGCATCGCCATCGGCCTTAGCAGCATCACCCTTGGATTTTTCACCCTTCGCTGCGTCGCCTTTTACCGCGTCACCCTTCGCTGAGTCGCCCTTCGCGGCATCAGCGCCTTCGCCGCCTTTGCCCCGGCCACCCTTACCCTTGCCTTTGCCGTCGCCTTCCAGCACACGCCGCTCGGCGATTTCAACTTTCATGCCGTCGCGCAAGCGGTCCATGCCGTCAATCACCACGCGCTCGCGCGGTTTCACGCCGGACTCCACCTCGATGCGCGAGCCTTCGGTCACGCCGGTTTTCACCGCGCGCAGGGTGACGGTTTGGTCTTCGTTCACCACATACACAAACAAGCCCTGGGCGCCGCGCTGTATCGCGGAGGACGGCACGGTGACCGCGTCCTCGCGCGTGTCAATCAGCATGCGCACATTGACGAACTGATTCGGGAACAGCAACCCCTCGTCGTTGGCAAACTGCGCCTTCAGCTTGATGGTGCCGGTGGTGGTGTCAATCTGGTTATCGGCGGTGAGCAGGCGGCCCGAGGCGAGACGCGTTTTTTGTTCGCGGTCGTAGGCTTCCACCGGAATTTTGTCGCCGGATTTCAGCCGCTTCAACACGGTTTGCAGACTGTCCTGCGGGATGGTGAACAGCACGGTGATCGGTGTGACCTGCGTGATCACCACGATGCCGGCGGCGTCACCCGAACGCACGATGTTGCCCTGATCGACCTGGCGCAACCCAAGCTGGCCGGAAATCGGCGCGGTCACGCGCGCATAACTCAGTTGCAGCCGCGCGCTATCGACCTGGCCCTGATTGACCTTCGCCGTGCCTTCGAGTTGGCGCACCAGCGCCTGCTGGCTACTCACCTGCTGCTCGGCTATTGAATCCTGCTTGAGCAGCACGCGATAACGTTCCAGATCAACGCGCGCATTGGCGAGCAGGGCCTGATCGCGCTGCATCTGCCCTTCGGCCTGCAACAACTGCGCCTGAAACGAACGCGCATCGATCTCCGCCAACAGGTCGCCCTCTTTGACCACCTGCCCCTCCTTGAACAGCACGCGCATCAACTGCCCTTCCACGCGGCTGCGTACGGTGACGGTACGCAGCGGCGTCACCGTGCCCAGACCATTCAGATACACATTGACGTTACCGCTACGCGCGACAGCCACCGCCACCGGCGCCACCGGACGCCCGCCTTTACCCTTGCCTTTGGCGTTTTTGGCGTCACCCTTAGTGTCACCCTTGGTGTCACCCTTGGTGTCTCCCTTAGCGTCACCCTTGCCATCGGCAGCAGGCGCGGCGGCATCGGCGGGCGGTTGCACCCACTTCTGGTAGCCCCAATAGCCGCCGCCACCCAGCGCCGCGAGACTCACCAGCCATACCGCCGATTTCGTAAGAGTAGACATGGGCATTTACGTTGTAGTGTTTTGATCGATGCAGCGTGTTTAACGCATCAGCGCGCGACACGCAAACACGCCCGCGCGAATGGCGCGGGCGTGTTTGCGAAATCCTGCCACACGGCGTTAAATAATTGTTTAAAAACAAATGCTTACGAAACTACGCGCGTATACCCGCTTATGTCTTCAGCGCCTTGTAACGCAACCGCTTGGGCCGCGCGCCTTCTTCACCCAGGCGCTTGCGTTTATCCGCTTCGTATTCCTGATAGTTGCCGTTGAAAAACACGATCTGCGAATCGCCCTCGAACGCCAGAATGTGCGTGGCAATACGATCGAGAAACCAGCGGTCATGCGAGATCACCAATACGCACCCGGCGAATTCGAGCAAGGCGTCTTCGAGCGCGCGCAGGGTTTCGACATCGAGATCGTTCGACGGTTCGTCGAGCAGCAACACATTCGCACCGGTGATTAAGGTTTGCGCCAGATGCAGGCGGCCGCGTTCACCGCCCGACAGATTGCCCACCAGTTTTTGCTGATCCGGGCCTTTGAAATTGAAGCGTCCGAGATACGCACGCGACTGCATTTCAAACTTGCCGACGTTGATGATGTCGAGCCCGCCGGAGATGGCCTCCCATGCGGTTTTGTCGTTCGGCAGCGCGTCGCGGTTCTGATCCACCACCGCCAGTTGCACCGTCGAGCCGATCACCACGTCGCCGCTATCGGGTTTTTCTTTGCCGGTAATCATGCGGAACATGGTCGATTTACCCGCGCCGTTGGGGCCGATGATGCCGACAATCGCGCCCGCCGGAATCGAAAAATTCGCTTTATCGATCAGCAACCGGTCGCCATAGGCTTTGCTCACGTCCTTGAACTCGATCACGCTGTCGCCCAAGCGCTCCGCCACCGGAATAAAAATCTCCTGTGTTTCATTGCGCTTTTGGTATTCGTGCGACGACAATTCCTCGAAGCGCGCCAGACGCGATTTCGATTTCGCCTGCCGCGCTTTCGGATTCTGGCGCACCCATTCCAGTTCTTTTTTCAGCGCTTTCTGCCGCGCGGATTCGGTGGATTCTTCGATCTTTAGCCGTGCGCCTTTTTGATCGAGCCACGAACTGTAGTTGCCCTTCCACGGAATGCCGCTGCCGCGATCCAGTTCCAGAATCCACTCAGCGGCGTTGTCCAAAAAGTAGCGATCATGCGTCACCGCCACCACCGTGCCCGGAAAGCGCGTGAGGAACTGTTCCAGCCAATCCACACTCTCCGCATCCAGATGGTTGGTCGGCTCGTCGAGCAGCAGCATGTCGGGCTTGGACAGCAGCAGGCGGCACAGTGCCACGCGGCGCTTCTCGCCACCCGACAGCGGCCCCATCTTCGCGTCCCACGGCGGCAAACGCAGCGCATCCCCCGCGATATCGATCTCGTGCTCCGAGTCGCCGCCGGACGACGCAACAATGGCTTCGTACTTGGCCTGCTCAACGGCGAGCTTGTCGAAATCCGCATCGGGTTCGGCATACGCGGCATAAATTTCGTCGAGCTTCTTTTTCGCCTCGGCGGTTTCGCCCAGGCCTTCTTCCACGGTTTCGCGCACGGTTTTGTTGGCATCAACCTGCGGCTCCTGCGGCAGAAAGCCCACACGCAAGTTAGGCATCGGCTCGGCATCGCCGTCGAAATCTTTGTCTACCCCCGCCATGATTTTCAACAGACTGGATTTGCCTGAACCGTTAATGCCCAGAACACCGATCTTCGCGCCGGGGAAAAAGGAGAGATTGATATCCTTGAGAATGAAGCGCTTGGGCGGCACCATTTTGTTCATGCCGCGCATGCTGTAGACGTATTGAGCCATGTTAATACCTGAAACCTGATTAAAAGGGGTTATCGTAATAAACGAGGGCGCATGATAGCTGAAAACTGCGGCGGGACTAACCGTTGTCGCCACCGGGTACGGTAATCGCCCCCTTCGGAATTCGTGAATAATGCAGGTTGGCGTTTAAGGAGAACACACTTGCTTACGCACCGCGGCTTGCTCTGCACAGGAACGTTTGCCGTTACCCTATGCCCATACCTGTGGGCCGCGCTGCCCGACGCCGCTGCCGCCGAGAATCCGTATCCATTAAGGCCGATCCGCTTCATTGTGCCGTCCGCGCCCGGCGGTTCGCCCGACATCAACGCGCGCCTGCTCGCAGCGGAACTCTCCAGGCAGTTGGGACAGCAGATCGTGGTCGATAACCGGCCCGGGGCCAGCGGCGCTATCGGCCTGGAATTAATCATTCGATCAGCGCCCGACGGCTATACCCTCGGCTACGGCACCTCCGCCGCACTGGCCAGCAACCTGAGCGTGCTGCCCAAGCAGCCGTACGATCCGATCCGGGATTTGCAGATGGTCGCGCAGTTAGGCAGCCAGCCGAATCTGCTGGGCGCATCGATGGCGTTCCCGATCCGCTCGGTGCAGGAGTTGATCGACTACGCCAAAGCCAATCCCGGGAAAACGTTTTTCGGCTCCAGCGGCAACGGCACCAGCATGCACCTCACCGGCGAGTTACTGAAACTAATGACCGGCACGCAAATGGTCCACGTGCCCTATAAAGCGGCACAGCAGGTAATCTCCGACATGATCGGCGGGCAAGTGCAATGCATGTTCGACAACATGGGCTCCATCGTCGGCCATGTGCGCGGCGGCAGAGTGCGCGGCCTGGCCGTGACCTCCGCCAAGCGCTGGTTCGCCGTGCCGGAACTGCCGACGATGGCGGAAACCCTGCCGGGGTTCGAGGTTATGGTGTGGGGCAGCGTGGTGCTGCCCGCCGGCACGCCCAAACCGATCGTCACGCGGCTCAACGCCGAGATCAACCGCGCGCTGCAAGGGCCGGTGCTGAAAGACAAATTCACCGGCATCGGCTACGAAATCGTCGGCGGCACACCGGAGCAGTTGACGCAATTCGTGCGCCGGGAGATTGCGAAATTCGCGGACATCGCCAAGCGTTCCGGGGCCAAGAACGACTAACCGCAAGTCGAAGGCGATATGGCGACTGTCAGCTTTTACCTTTCATTGTTCACCCTTGATCGCCAGCGCTTTCGCATAAAGCACATTGTGGCTGCCGCCGGTAATCTTCACCGCCAGCGCCACCGCGTTGTTATGTCCCAACCTTGACATATTACTCCGACAACAAAATATGGCGTGATGCGTTAATGGGTAGATGGGACTTACGCCGATGAAAAAGATGAATGCAAGCGCGCAGGCGCAGTTGCGCCAGCGGGTGGTCAGTGCGGT
>JAYVQD010000061.1:0-11502 GCA_043777275.1 Nitrosomonadales bacterium | reverse complement strand
CCTGCTGATTTCGCCAACCAGTATTACGCCGGCAGGCAACAATCTGCGGCATAATTCAGATGACTTGCCCGTCCACTAAATCGGAGCTCCGCTCACATTGATCGCGGCATTAAAAATACCGGGCTTCGATTTGGCCAGCGCGATGAACTCACGCGGCGAACGCGCCGGCACGCTCGGATGCACAATCAGCACCATCGGCGTGGTGCTCACCTGAATCACCGGCGCCAAGTCACGCATCGGCTGAAATTTCATCGTACTGCCCATGAACGTCGGCACAATCGCCAGCGTCGCGGTGCTCATCAACGCGGTGTAACCATCCGGCGGCGCACCGGCCACGATCTCCGCACCGATAATGCCGCTAGCGCCCGCGCGATTGTCCACGATGAACGGTTGCCCGGTGAGGTCTTGCAGATGCTTGCCCAGCGCCCGCGCCTGCACATCCGTGCCGCCGCCTGCAGCGACGGGGACGATGATGCGCACGGGTTTGGCGGGATAATTTTGTGCGATGCCGTGCGCGGAAAATGTCAGCATTCCGCACGCTGCAAGCAGCACTACACTACACATATTCTGATTGATTTTCATGCGCGCTTGCTCCAAGGGTTCCGGGCTTTATCGCCCTTGTAAAGCGATGTTACGCCAGTAACGGAACAATGCTACAACATCTGCATAACCTTTTGCTTTTATTTATATTTTTGCGCACTCGCCAACGCCCACGCCACATGCTCCCGCACCAGCGCCGAAGGATGATCCGCACGCGCGTGTAACGCATCCATAATTTTCTGCACCGCAGATGCATCACCCAACTTACTGAGCGTGCGCAACGCATTCCCCATCCCCACCGCCAGATTGCGCAGCCAGCGCTCATAACCGATACGGCGTATCGCGCTGCCCGCCAGCTTGTCGTTGAATTCGCTCTCGCTCCACGCGAACAATTCCACCAGCGTGGCGTTATCCAGTCCGTTGCGCACGGCGAAATCCGGCTCACCGCTGGGCTGCGCAAAACGGTTCCACGGGCACACCATCTGGCAATCGTCGCAACCGTAAACCCGGTTGCCGATCAGCGGGCGCAATGCTTCCGGGATCGAGCCTTTGTGTTCGATGGTGAGATACGAAATGCAACGCCGCGCATCCAGTTGATACGGCGCGACTATCGCTTGGGTCGGGCACACATCAATGCATTTCTTGCAGGTGCCGCAATGCTCGCCCTGCGCGACATCCACCGGCAACGGCAGATCGGTATAGATGTCGCCGAGAAAAAAATACGATCCCGCTTCGCGGTTGAGTAATAACGTGTGTTTGCCGCGCCAGCCGATGCCCGCTTTTGTCGCCAGCTCGACTTCCATCACCGGCGCGGTATCGGTGAACACGCGGTACTGAAATTCGCCGACGGCGGCGGTGATGCGGTCCGCGAGCTGCTGCAGGCGGTTGCGTAACACTTTGTGATAGTCGCGCCCCAGCGCGTAACGCGCGAGTGCAGCGCGTGCAGGCTCGGCCAGCACGTTTTCCATCGCGCGCGCGCCTGCGGGTAGATAGTCCATGCGCGCGGAAATGACCCTTAGCGTGCCCGGCACCAGTGCATCGGGCCGGGTGCGGGCGGTGCCATGGCGTGCCATATAATCCATGTCGCCGTGCCAACCTTTATCCAGCCATTCCATCAAACGCGGTTCCGCCGCCGACAAGTCGCAATCGGCGATGCCGATCTGCTGAAAACCCAACGCGCGCGCCCATTGTTTGATTTCTTGCGCGAGCTTCGGCAAGTCAATTTTAGTTAAGCTTTCCATATGACCGAGTTTACCCGCACCCTCCCGGCCGAGGCCGACACCCTGGCCTTGGGCCATGTGCTGGCCGCAGGCATCACACCGGGCATGGTGATTTACCTTGTCGGCGAACTGGGCGCTGGCAAAACCACGCTGGCACGCGGATTGCTGCGCGGGCTGGGCTTTGAGGGCAAGGTCAAAAGCCCGACGTTTACGCTGGTTGAAGTTTATGAAGTTTCTAGGTTATACTTGTATCACTTTGATTTTTATAGGTTCGCTGACCCACGAGAACTCGGGGAAGCCGGCTTCAGGGAGTATTTCAACCCGCAGTCGGTGTGTCTCGTGGAGTGGCCTGAAAAATCGGACAAAGCCGCTGGATTACCGGCGGCGGATTTGAGGGTTGAGTTGCACGTGGCGGGCTCGGGGAGAAACGTGTCGATCTTCGCTGACTCGGAGGCTGGTGCGTCATGTTTGAAAAGGTTGCAAACGTTGTAGTCCGCGCTACCGGAGCGCCATTCACGTGGTTGCTGCGCCCGCGGGACTCTGTCCTCGAACCCTTTATCCTTTGTCTGATCGCGCTGGCCTGCATTGGCTATGCCGCCACCGCATTCGCCCAGACGCAAACGCCGGTACAGGTTTCGGCCGCACGCGTATGGCCTGCCGCCGACTACACGCGCGTCACGCTCGAATCGCCGCTGCCGATACGCCATCAGGTGCTGAGCCTGAAAAACCCCGAACGGCTGGTGGTTGATCTTGAAAACGTCGCGCTCAATAGCGCATTGAACGGACTGACCGAAAAAATCGGCGCCAATGATCCGTATGTAAAATCCGTGCGCATCGGGCAGTTCAAGCCGGGCGTGGTGCGGCTGGTGTTTGATCTGAAATCCGAAGTCAAACCGCAGGTGTTCGCGCTGGCGCCGGTGGCCGGTTATGCACACCGGCTGGCATTGGACATTTATCCGCTGGAACCGCCCGATCCGCTGATGACCATGGTGGAAAACCGCGAGCGGCCGCCAGAGTCAACCGCTGCTACGGTTGCACCTTCGCCGGAAAAACCGGCTGCGCGCGCCCCGGAGAAAAGCGAAAAAGTCACTCGGGCGGCGCCGTCGCGCAGCGCACGTGTCATCACCATCGCCGTCGACGCCGGCCACGGCGGCGAAGACCCCGGTGCGCGCGGCAGCAACGGCACGTGGGAGAAAAACATCACGCTCGCCATCTCACGCAAGTTGAAAGAGCGCATCGATCAAGAGCCGAACATGCGCGCAATCATGTTGCGCGATGGCGACTACTTTATGTCGCTCGGCGCGCGCGTGGTCAAAGCGCGGCGCGCCAATGCCGATTTGTTTGTGTCGGTGCATGCGGATGCATTCACCAGCCCTGAAGCGCGCGGCTCATCGGTGTTTGCCTTATCAGAACGCGGCGCGACGTCAGCCGCCGCCAACTGGCTGGCACGCAAGGAAAACGAGGCGGATCTGATCGGCGGCGTGAATCTCGATGTGCAGGATCCGTTTCTCAAACAAACGCTGCTCGATCTTTCACAAACCGCCACGATCAACGACAGCCTGAAACTGGCGAAGGCCGTGCTCGGCGAAGTCGGCTCAATCAACAAGCTGCATAAAAATCACGTCGAGCAAGCGGGGTTCGCGGTGTTGAAATCACCGGACATTCCATCGATTCTGGTCGAAACCGCGTTCATCACCAACCCGGATGAAGAACGCCGCCTCAACAACGATGCCTATCAAAACAAAATGGCCGAGGCTATTTTTGCCGGTATCAAACGTTACTTCGCCGCCAATCCGCCTTTGGCCCGCGAAATGATTGTTAAAAAATAATAAATAAAAACAAATAGTTACAAACTATCCGCCACCCCACGTCCGTCGCAGCGGCGATGTTGCTAGAATGACGCGCGTTGTCAAAGCCATAAGATTCCGGCCGGAGGAGAATGTTGCGTTTGCTCCATAGATTCAGCGCCACCGCGTTGCTGGTGTTAGGGGCCACCTTGGTCAACCTGACCGGCTGCGCCAGCGTGTCCGAACCACCAGCCGAAATCGCGCTGCCCTACGTCAAGCTGTTCTCTGAAAACGAGCCCGGCGACACGCTGCCCAACGGCTGGCGCCAGTGGACCATTTCGCGCTTCAAGAAATCCACCGAATACAAACTGGTGGATACCGAGGGCCGCACCGCTGTCAGTGCCAAGGCGAGCAACTCGGCCTCCGGCCTGGTACACAAACTCGATCTCGATCCGCAACAGTATCCACTGCTGAGTTGGCAGTGGAAGGTGGACGGTCTCATCAAAACCGCCGACAACACCACCAAGCATCTCGAAGATTCCCCCGTGCGCGTCGTGGTCAGCTTCGACGGCGATCTCGATTCGCTGCCGCTGGATGACCGCATGTTTTTCGACAACGTGCGGCTGTTGACGCGTCAGCAGTTACCCTACGCCACGCTGATGTACATCTGGGAAAACCGCGCCCCGCGCGATCGCGTGCTGCCCAACCTGCACACCTCGCGCATCAAAATGATCGTCGCCGAATCAGGTCGCGACAAAGTCGGCGCGTGGCAGGACATCACGCGCAACGTCTATGAAGACTACCAACGCGCCTTCGGCACGGAACCCGGTCGAATCACCGCCATCGCCGTGATGACCGACACCGACAACACCGGCGAGAACGCGCATGCGTGGTACGGCGACATCGTGTTCCGGCGTATCGCGCCGCCGCGCGCCTTGCCTGTATCCGACTGAGCGCGCTGCTGCAAAAATTTTTTAGAGGTAACTCGTGAAACACGCCTGTCGATTGCTCGCCATCGCCGCAGCACTGATTGTGCTCACGGCACCCGCCGCGTTCGCCGCCGAAAGATACCCGTCGCGCCCGGTGCGCGTGATCGTGCCCTACCCGCCCGGCGGCGGTTCGGATCTTACGGGGCGCGCCATCGGGCAAAAACTCTCCGATGCGCTGGGTCAAACCTTCGTCATCGACAATCGCCCCGGCGCAACCGGCTTGATCGGCACAGTGATCGCCGCCAAAGCCACGCCCGACGGCTACACCCTCATCCTCGCCGACCAGCCGCACAGCATCAACTCGCTGGTGTACTCGAAGCCGCCCTACGACGCAGTCAAGGATTTTGCGCCGCTGAACCTGATTGCCACCTCGCCGCAAATCATGGCCGCGCATCCGTCGTTCAGCGTCAGCACGCTGAAAGAGCTGCTGGCGATGACGCCGGCGCAAACATCCAAATTCGCCGTCGGCACCAGTGGGCTGGCCAGCGGGCCGCACATGACGTACGAATGGCTGCGCCTGAAAACCGGCCTTACGCTGAACCATGTGCCGTACAAAGGCGGCGGGCCATCGCTGATCGACGCCATGGCCGGACAGATTCCGCTGGTGATTAACGCCGCGCCCGCGTCTTTCCCGCACGTGCGCGCCGGAAAACTCAAGCCGCTCGCCATCACCAGCGCGCAACGCCATCCGCTGTTATCCGGCGTGCCGACGTTTCAGGAAGCCGGCGTCAAAGATTTCATCGCCTACCAATGGTACGGCGTACTCGCGCCGGTCGGCACGCCAAAAGAAGTCGTGACGTTATTAAACAGCGAGATCAACAAGGCGTTGAACGCGCCCGATGTGAAATCGCGCTTTACCGCAGTGACGCTCGACATCACCACCGGCTCGCCCGAAGACTTCCGCAAATTTCTTGAGTCCGAAGATGCGCGCTGGAAAGGCGTGGTCAAGCAGGTCAACGTGCGGCTGGATTAGCCATCGAGATGAATAATGTAAGTATTTGTTTTTATTGACATTTTATTTTTCTACTCGAACGCATCTGATCCAGCGCTAGCTGTGTAGTATTCAAACAGTGCGAACTTTTCCGGCACAACCAACACGCGCAATCCCATGGCTTCCCCAACCGGCGGCAACGCCCACAGTAGCAGCGCCGAACTTCCGCTGGATTTTGAAGCGGCGCTCGCGCGTTGCGCGCAAGGCGATCAGTTTGCGCTGCGCGCCATTTACGAGCGCGAGCGGCGCTGGCTGATGGCGACCGTGCTGCGCCTGGTGCGGCGGCGCGAACTGGCGGAGGAAATTCTGCACGATGCGTTTTTGCAAATATGGAACAAGGCCGCCACCTACAACCCCGCGCTCGGCTCGGCACGCGGCTGGATTTACACCGTGGTGCGCCACCGCGCGTTGAACGTGCTGCGCAGCCTGAACGCCTCGCCTGAGCGCGACGACGAACATTTTGATGAATTGATCGATGCGCATACCGCATGGCACGCCGAGGATCAATCGGCCGAGCAGCGCGCGCTCGCGCAGTGCCTTGAGCGCCTCGAAGAACAACGCCGCCAGGCGGTGTTGCTGGCGTTTGTCGATGGTTATTCGCACGAGCAAGTCGCCGCGCAACTCGGCTCGCCGCTGGGCACGGTTAAATCGTGGATCCGCCGCGGGCTGGTGACGCTGAAGGAATGCCTGTCATGATGCCTGCCGATTCAGACAACCCCTCCGAACGCAGCGCCATCGCCGCCGAATACGTGATCGGCTCGCTGCCCGCCGATGAACGCGGCGATTTCGAACACGCACTGGCGCGCGATTTCACCTTGCAGCAAGACGTCTACTACTGGCAGGACAAACTGCTGCCCATGACGCGCATGCTGGCGCCGGTGGAGCCTTCGCCCGAAGTGTGGGCTCGAATCGAGCGTGGATTGGCACGTCGCAACTCAGCGACGCCAAAGCAAAGCTGGCGGGAAGCGCTGAATTTCTGGCGCTTCGGCGCGGTCGCGGCTTCGCTGTTGGCGGTGGTGCTGGCGCTGAAATTAATCACGCCCGCCGTCACACCAGAGGCCATACGCTACGTCGCCGTGCTGCAAAGCCCGGACAAAAAAGACCCCGGCTGGATCGTCGAAGCGTCCACCGGCGGCAAGTTGCGTCTTACGCCGCTGGGCGTCACCACCGTCGCGCCACAAAAGGTATTGCAATTCTGGACTAAAGCGCAAAGCGCCAGCGGCCCCACCTCGCTCGGGCTGGTGCCGCCCGACCGCGCGACCGAAATCGACGTGGCACGCCTGCCCACGCTGGAGCGCGAACAATTGTTCGAACTCACGCTGGAGCCGGAGGGCGGCTCAACCATCGGTCGGCCGACCGGACCGATTCTCTACGTCGGCCGCACAGTCGCGATGAACATTCGCTAACACACGCGCCGGAAGTTTTTACAGGTGCCGAAAATGTTTTTAGCGCGCTGCATCCAGGCTTGTGTTTCAAGGGTAGTGCTTCATGAGACGCCATTTTCCGGCACTCATTTACCCCTACCTTTTGAGAGGACACATCATGCTTAAGCCTGTTTCATTTGCCGTTCTGCTGGCGGTTGCCGGCGCAACCTTTGCCAATGTTGATAACGCCATGCTCCCCGAGCCGGTGCGCGTGCCCGCCGGCAACGTGTTTAAACTCGAAACCGTCGGCACCGGCGAAATCACTTACGAATGCCGCGAGAAAAAAGACGCGGCGGGCGCCTTTGAATGGGCATTCGTTGCACCCGTCGCCACGCTGTGGGACGCGCAGAAAAAATCCATCGGTAAATACTACGGCGGACCGACATGGGAAGCGGTGGACGGCTCCAAAGTCACCGGCAAGCAAGTGGCCATTGCGCCTGCATCCCCAGGCAACATCCCGCTGCAACTGGTGAAAGCCGACCCGGCGATGGGCAATGGCGCCATGACCGGCGTCACCTACATTCAGCGCCTCGACACCAAAGGCGGCGTCGCCCCCTCGTCCGCGTGCAACGCCGCTGCCGCCGGCACAAAACAGCAAGTGGGCTATCAGGCGAAATACGTGTTTTACAAACAGAACTAAGGTCACCGCCCACCGTGAAGGTCACGCCAGTGATCTTCACGCCTGCGGCAAACCATGGAGCTACGCGCCGGCTGTAATATACTCGGCACAGCAGCACGCACGCGTAAAAAAGCGAACGGGCGCAAGCCCGCATCATGGTTAAGCTAATGGAGATTAAGAGAAATGGCATTTCGCAGAGTGGTAACCGGCTTTAACAAAGAAGGCAAAAGCTGCATCAAGTGGGACAGCGCGATTGAGCAAAAAAACCTGCGCCCCGGCTTCGACAACGTGCCACTATGGGCCACCAAAAAACTGCCCGCCGAAACCGCAACCGATGACCCCAACAACTGGGAACTCGGCACCAGCCTCGCCGGCGGCTCCGTGTTCCGCTACGGCGTCTATGCGCCGGGCAACATCGCGCGCTGGCACAGCACCGATTCCGTGGATTACGCCATCTGCATCTCCGGCGAAATGTGGATGGAAATGGAAGAAGGCGAAGTCCATCTCAAACCGGGCGACGTGATTATCCAGTTGGGCACCAACCACAACTGGAACAACCGCGGCAACATTCCCTGCGTGATGGCCTTTGTGTTGATTGCCACCGAAGGCGCCAAAACCACGGGCTGGGACGAGAACAAAAACAAGGCGCACTAATGGCGGTGTTGTAGGGCGGAAAAGCCTGTCCTGAGCTTGTCGAAGGGCAAAGCGCCTTCCGCCACGCCGCCAAGCCGGAAAGACGCGCAATGCCGGATTACCGTCGCAACCGCGGCCCCGGCGGCACCTATTTCTTCACCGTCAACCTCCTCGAACGCAACAGCGGCCTGCTGGTCAAGCAGGTCGCTTGGTTGAGGGAAGTCGTGCGGCAAGTGCGTGGCAAACGTCCATTCCATATCGATGCGTGGGTGATACTGCCCGACCACATGCATGCGGTATGGACACTGCCGCCGGATGACAGTGACTATTCGGGACGATGGAAGGCGATCAAAATTGCCTTTGCCAAAGGTATTCCGAAAACGGAGCATCTATCTGCGGTGCGTACCCGCAAGGGAGAATGCGGCATTTGGCAACGCCGGTTTTGGGAACACACCATCCGCGACGACCGCGACTACGCCGCGCATGTCGATTACGTTCATATCAATCCGGTCAAGCATGGCGTGGCGGCGCGGGTTCAAGATTGGCCGTATTCGTCATTTCACCGTTTTGTGCGGCAGGGGATTTATCCTGCGGATTGGGCGGGTGGGGAAGCAGACGTGGTGGGTGGTGAGCGTGGCGAGCGGGTTGGGTAGGTGGCGGTGTTCATTCGGCGGAAGGCGCTTTGCCCTTCGACAAGCTCAGGACAGGCTTTTCCGCCCTACGGCCTTTTTCTATGCCCTTTTACGGATTGGCCTATACAGCAGGCTGTGATACGGTTATCGGCAAATCATGCCAACACCACCCTCAAAAGCCGAACGCGCCCCGGTGCGCAAGCCTGCTGCCGCGCCGGGGAAGCCGAATGTGATCGTCGATTTTATTTTCGACGACGGCGCGTTATTTATTGCCGTCGAAAACATCGGCGAGGCACCTGCCCTCAAGGTCAAAACCACCTTCAGCGAGCCGATACATGGCGTGATGGGCACCGTACACATCAACGCAATGGCGCTGTTCGACAACATCGAGTTTCTCGCGCCACGAAAATCGATCACGACGTTTCTGGATACCAGCGCCGCCTATTTCGCGCGCGATGAACCACGCAAGATCGCCGCGCATGTCACCTATCGCGATGCGGCAAACAAACTGCATCGAACGACCATTCATCACGACCTCGGCATCTATGCGGACATTGGTTATGTGCGCCGTCCGCTTGATGCGACTTAACGCAGCGATTTTCTGCATCCCACCCACGGAGGAACGCAATCATGGCAGTGCTCAGAGATCAACCGTATGGCAACTACAATTTTTTGGTCGACCTGGGTGACGGCAACACCGAGGGACCGCAAGCCGGATTCTGCGAAGTTCACATGCCTGAAGCGGAAGTCGAAATCATCGAATACCGCACCGGTAACGCCCGCGAATCCGGCGTCACCAAACTACCGGGGCGCGCACGCTACGGCAACGTGATCCTGAAACGCGGCGTCATCGGCTCGCTGAATCTGTATCAATGGTGGAATGAGGTACGCAACGGCAACGTCAAAGCCAGACGCACCGTCACCCTGCAACTGCAAAACGAAGATCGCACCGAGATCGTGATGACATGGAAGCTCCTGCGCGCATGGCCCGCCAAATACACCGGGCCGTCGCTGAATGGGAAAGGCAATGACGTCGCCATCGAGACGCTGGAACTCGCGTTCGAGCGCCTGGAAGTGGAGTGACGTATATTGGCGTGGCCCTTTGACATTGGAGAGAAGTGGATATGAGCAGCAACATCATGGGAAGCGGCGATTTCGCCTATCAGGCAGAGGACGGTTGGGCGAAATGGCCCGACGGCTGGGATAGTGGCGATGTCGCCGCTGTTGGCGTTGATCGCCACGACAATGTCTACGCCTTCAATCGCGGCCCGCACCCGATGGTGGTGTTTGATCGCGCCGGCAACTTTCTGCGGTCATGGGGAGAAGGCATTTTCAAAAACGCGCACGGCGTTCACATGGGCGCCGATGACACCATCTATCTGACCGACGATGGCGATCACACCATGCGGCAATGCACGCTGGACGGCAAGGTGCTGCTGACCATTGGCATTCCCGGCAAATCATCGGCGTATATGAGCGGCGAGCCGTTTAATCGTTGCACCCATACCGCGCTGTCGCCGCAAGGCGACATCTACATCTCGGACGGGTACGGCAATGCCCGCGTGCATAAATTCACACCGGACGGGAAATTGTTATTTTCCTGGGGCGGCCCCGGTACACGGCCCGGCGAATTCAACATTGCACACAACATTACCTGTGACGCGGATGGCTGGGTCTATGTTGCAGACCGGGAGAATCATCGCGTGCAGGTGTTCGATGGTAATGGCCGCTTTGAGACCCAGTGGAACAACCTGCATCGCCCGAGTGGTCTGTTCATGACCAGCGGCAAATGCCCATTGTGTTATATCGCCGAACTGGGGCCGCATTTATCGGTCAATATTAACCACCCGAATATCGGGCCGCGCATCAGCGTGATGGACACCAAGGGCAAGCTGCTGGCCACCGTGCAAGCCGACCCCGCGCGCGGCACCGGGCCGGGACAGTTTATTTCTCCGCACGGCATGGCGGTGGATTCACACGGCGACCTTTATGTGGGAGAGGTTGCCTATGTGTCGTTCTCCCGGTCGTTCCCGAACATTCCAAAGCCGGCCCGGATTCGTTGTTTGCAAAAACTGGTTAAGGTTACGGCGGGATGATTCTCGGGCGCGATGCCGCTTTTCCACGCTGCACTACGTTTGCCAATGGTCATAAATAACCCCATAAAAACAAATACTTAATTCGATACGACCTACTTTTAGAGCAATCCGCGTTGCCGCGATTCACGCCTATGCGTTAACAGTACAATGCGCGTTCAGGAGGCATGACCATGACAACGATACAGATTGAGTTACCGGATGCCACCGCGCAAGCGGCGCACGATGCGGGCTTGTTGACATCGCGCGCGCTCGCACAATTGCTCAAGGATGCCATGCGCAAGCGCGCCGCACAGGCATTGCTCAGCGGCGCCGCGCGCGCCTCCAAGGCAAGCGCCAAACCAATGTCAATGAATGAAATTCAGTCAGAAGTCAACGCCGTGCGCCGCGCTCGCGTATCGAGCACACGCGCGAGCACACGCGCGAGCAAACGCTCGGCCAAGCGCGCGTGAGACTGGTAGTCGATACCAATGTTCTGGTATCGGCATTTCTATGGCAGGGCACGCCCGGTCGCTTGATCGATCTGGCGGGTGAAAAGGAAATTTCGCTTTACACCAGCCGTGCGCGCGTCGAT
>JAYVQD010000060.1:0-11515 GCA_043777275.1 Nitrosomonadales bacterium | reverse complement strand
GTGGTTTTCCTCCCGTAGCTGCCGGCAAAGTTTGATGATCTGCGCCAGCTTGTCTTCGAGCGATTTGAGCTCTGCTTCCATGGCCTCACTATAGTTGTAAAAAATCCATTAAGTCAACTGCTAACGGCGAATAGTGAATGTGATTTAACACTTGTGTGCAGCGGTTACGACAGCGCTTGCCGGACCGCGATAGGCGCGCCACTGTGTGTTAACATCCGCCTCGTTTGTGCCACGCGTTTTCCGTAAGCGATAGTGGCGCGAACACGGCAATGGGTGCCGATGCCCCTTTGGGAGCATCGGATAATCGGGAAATTGGTGAGATAAATAAGTATTTAAAAACAAATACTTATGATATCAATGCCAATGCTGCCCCCGCAACGGTAAGTGAACGCGACGGCCCCTGCGATTTTTTGCAGTGCCGCCGCGACGATGCATCAACCAGCCACTGTGAGCGTGCGTGATTGCGCTCGTGGGAAGGCGATGCAGCGGATTCATGAGCCCGGAGACCGGCCCCTGCTGTCGGATGGAAATGCCGCGGGGATGCGGTGTGCCTGATCTTTGCGATCGCGGCATTTTTTGTCGTTGGTACGTTGGACCATTCCCCAAGGCGTTTCCTGTGCGTTTTATTGCGCGCGGCGGGCGCGCACCATCTTTGGGGAATTTATGAAAAGCACCATCAGTAGCACCGCGGCGTTAGGCGCGGGCGTCGCTATACCCATGGCCGTTGCCATGACCATTGCGTCACTGGCGCAGGCTGCCGAAACCGCTGTCACCGCTGTGACCATCGGGCCTGCGGTTACGGTGACCGCCACCCGTTTTGACGATCCGGCCTCGCGTTACCCCGTCGGCGTTAGCGTTATCTCCGCGCAGGATATCGAACGCAGCCCGGCATCCACCGTGCCGCAGTTGCTGCAATCGCTCTCCGGCATACGCACGCGCGATCTTTCCGGGTCGCCCAACCTGCAGGTCGATATGCGCGGCTTCGGCATCTTTGGCGACCAGAACACGCTGGTGCTGCTGGATGGCGTGCGCATCAGCGAATACGAACAACTGACCGTTAACTGGTCGGCGATTTCGCTGGCGTCGATCGAGCGCATCGAAATTCTGCGCGGCGGCGGCGCGGTGCTCTACGGCAGTGGCGCGACCGGCGGCACGATCAATATCATTACCAAGGCACCCGCTCGAAATGCACGTTCGGCCTATCTCGGCTTGGGCGTTGCCAGTCACGACACGCGCGAGCTGCGTGCCGGTGCGAGTCTGGCGGGAGAGCGTGTGGGCTTGCGCGTGCATGGCAGCCATTTTGAATCCGACAATTACCGCGACAACAATCGCGTGCGCATCGACAACGCGCAGGCCGACGTGCGCTGGTCGGGGGATGCCAGTTCACTGGTGCTGAAATTGGGCGCTGACGATCAGCGCAGCGGCTTGCCCGGTTCGATCAGCGAAGCGCAGATCACAGCCAATCGCAAGCAGGCCGCGACGCCGAATGATTTTGCCACCCAGCGTGGCGGTCATCTCAATCTGGCGGCGCAGACCCAAATCGGTACCGCTGATCTCGCGGTGAATCTTGGCTATCGCGAGAAAGATACCACGTCGTCTTTTTTCGTCGGCACGCCGTTTCGCAACAACGTCGACACGCAGGTGAATGTATGGACGCTGGCACCGCGGCTGCGGTTGAAACCGCAATTCGGCGGATGGGATAACAACCTGGTCATCGGCGCGGACTTCGAGGATTGGAAGTTCGATGCTAATGCGCAACCGTCGGTCGTGGGACGACCGCATGCGACGCAACGCAGCACCGCGTTCTACGCGCAACACACCATGATTTTTGCTACGCAAACCACACTGGCGCTGGGCGCGCGCGAACAGCGTGTGCGTTATGGCGTGAATGATCTGGCTAACCCCGCCGCCACTGACACGCGCAGCCGCACGCTGCATGCGTGGGAACTTTCCGTGCGTCAAACCCTGACGCAGGGCGTGAATGCTTACGCCAAAGCGGGTAGCAGCTTTCGCGTGCCCAACGTCAACGACAATTACAATCTGTTCGCTGCAACGGTGACGCTGCTGGAGCCGCAAACCGCGCGCGATGCCGAAGTCGGCATTGAGGGAAACAGCGGGCCGGTGCGTGTTCGCGCGGCGGCGTATCGGATTGATTTACGCAATGAACTATTTTTTGATCCGCTAACCTTTAGCAATCGCAACCTGCAACCGACCCGGCGTCAGGGCGTGGAGCTGGAAGCGCGCTGGCAGGCCAGTTCATCGCTGGATGTGCATGCTAACTACACTTACACCGACGCCAAATTCCGCGAAGGCAATTTTGGCGGTGTTTCGGTCGCGGGCAATCGCGTGCCGCTAGTGCCGCGTCATGCGCTGAACGCGGGGATCGGCTGGGCGTTCATGGAAAAGGCGCGCGCTGATTTTGAAGTGCGTCATGTCGGCAGCAGTCCGTTTGATAACGATGAGATCAACACCTTCGGACGCAAGCTGCCTGCGTACACCGTGGCCGATCTCAAGTTGAGCCTGCGCAGTGGCGGGTGGTTGTTGAACGGCGGCGTGCGCAATCTGTTCGACAAAAAATATTTCAGTTACGGCGTGTTCACCGGCTTTCCCACCTACGCCGCGTTGCCCGCGCCGGAGCGCACGCTGTTCGTGTCGGCGCAATATACCTTTCAATAGTGCCGCATTCGATGACAATCGGCGATGCTAAGTATTTGAATTAGCGTCGAAAATTTGGTATCGTTCGCCCGGTGAATACCCCGCCGCGAACGATATCCAGTACCAAGTTATACCTGCGCCTGTTGCGCTATGCCGCGCCGTATAAGCACGCGCTGATACTTGCTCTGTTCAGCACCATGGTAGTGGCGCTAACTGAGCCTGCGCTGCCGGCGATAATGAAACCGCTGTTCGATGGCGTGTTTGTCGACCGCGACGCGGCGGTTATCCGCTGGATGCCGCTGATTATCATCGGCCTGTTCGTGGTGCGCGGCATCGCCGAATACGCCGGCTCTTACGGCATGACATGGGTCGGCAACCGGTTGGTGATGGACCTGCGCGCGCAAATGTTCTCGCGGCTGCTGGAATTGCCCACGCCGTATTACGACGAGCAGGCCTCGGGCAACCTGATTTCCAAGCTCACCTATGACGTCACGCAAGTGACCGCAGCGGCGACCAGCGTGCTGACCGTGATTTTCAAGGACACACTGGCGATCATCGGTTTGCTCGGCTGGATGCTGTGGCTCAACTGGAAGCTCACGCTGCTGTCGCTGGTGATGACGCCGCTGATTGTGCTGATTGTGCGGTTGGTCAGCATCCGCCTGCGCAATACCAGCCGCAGCGTGCAGGAGGCAATGGGTGATGTCACGCAGGTGATTCAGGAAACCATCGAAGGTCAAAAAGTCGTCAAACTCTACGGCGGGCAGTCGTACGAAGCCGGGCGCTTTGAAGTGCAGACCAATCGCGTGCGGCGTTTTCTGATGAAGCAGGCGGCCGCCGCGGCGATCAGCGCGCCCTTTGTGCAACTGGTGGCGGCGATTGCACTGGCGGCCATGGTGTACATGGCCACGCACGAATCGGGTACCGGCGCGATCACCGTCGGCGGATTTGTGTCGTTCATCACCGCCATGCTGATGCTCAACGCGCCGTTAAAGCGCATCATCAGCGTCAACGAGCCGTTGCAACGCGGCCTGGCGGCGGCCGAAAGCGTGTTCGCGCTAATCGATCAGGCGGGCGAGCCCGATCCGGGCACGGTGGAAATCGACCGCGCACGCGGCGACATTCGCTTTGAAAACGTCAGTGTGCGTTATGAAGGCGCGGCGCAAGCGGCGCTGGAGGCCATCACCCTCACCATTGCGCCGGGCGAAACCGTGGCGCTGGTGGGCGCCTCCGGCGCAGGCAAAACCACCATGGCGAATCTGGTGCCGTGTTTTTACCGGCCCACGTCTGGGCGCGTGGTGCTCGACGGGCACGACCTCGCCACGGTCAAGCTCGCCAGCCTGCGCGCGAATATCGCCCTGGTCAGTCAGGACGTGGTGTTGTTTAACGATACCGTTGCGGCCAACATCGCCTACGGCAGCATGAACGGCGCGACCGAAGCGCAGATCACCGCAGCCGCAGACGCCGCGCATGCCACTGAATTCATCCGCCAGATGCCGCAGGGGTTTGCCACACTCGTCGGCGAGAACGGCGTCAAGCTCTCGGGCGGGCAGCGTCAGCGCCTTGCCATCGCCCGCGCGCTGCTGAAAAACGCGCCGGTGCTGGTGCTCGATGAAGCCACCTCCGCGCTCGATTCGGAATCCGAGCGCCACGTGCAGGCCGCACTGGAAGTGCTGATGCAAGGCCGCACCACGCTGGTGATCGCGCACCGCTTGTCCACGGTGGAGAAGGCTCATCGTATCGTAGTGCTCGATCAGGGGCGTATTGCCGAGATCGGCACGCACCGCGAGTTGCTCGATCGCGGCGGTATTTATACCAAGCTGTATCGGATACAGTTCGCCAGTACACATCCGGTTGAGCACAAGTAACATTCCAGACATGACCCTCACCCACTCATTAATCATTCCGGTGTACCGCAACGAGGCCTTCCTGCCCGACGTGTTGCGGGTGGTGCGGGGGTTCGCGGAGCAGTTGGGCGCATCGTTTGAAGTGGTGTTTGTGGTGGACGGCAGCCCTGACCGTTCCGAGCAATGGTTGCTGGATCATCTGCCGGCGTGCGGCGTGCCGTCGCAACTGATTGTGTTGTCGCGCAATTTTGGTTCGTTCACGGCGGTGCGCACCGGGTTGGCGGCGGCGCGCGGGAATTTCATGGCGGTCATGGCGGCGGATTTGCAGGAGCCGCCGTCGCTGGTGACGGATTTTTACCGCGTGCTGGCGGCGGACAACGATGTGGCCGTCGGCACGCGCGCCAGTCGCGACGATTCGCTCAAGCAGCAAGTGCCCAGCCGCCTGTTCTGGGCGCTGTATCGCAGGCTGGTCAATCCGCAGATGCCGGCGGGCGGCGTCGATATGTTCGCGGTGACGGCGCGCGCGCGCGACGCGCTGCTGGCGCTGGACGAAGCGCACAGCTCGCTGGTGGCACAGCTGTACTGGATCGGCTTCCCCCGCGTGGAGGTGCCCTATGATCGTCTCGCGCGCCAGCACGGCGAAAGTGGATGGACGCTGCGCAAAAAAATCACCTATCTGCTGGACAGTATTTTTTCGTTTACCGATATTCCGATCACGCTGCTGACGCTGATGGGTTTTGCGGGCACGATTGTGTTTCTGCTGCTGGGCCTGGGCCTGATGGTGGCGCGGCTGCTGGGCATGATTGCGGTGCCGGGCTACACCGCGATCATGGTGACGATCTTGTTTTCCACCTCACTGCTTTTGTTTGGCCTGGGTATCGTCGGCAACTATGTGTGGCGTGCGTATGAGAACACCAAGCGCCGACCGCTGGGGGTGGTGCGCACACGCGCAACGTTTGGCGGCGCAGGCCATGACTGAGGTTATGGCGCAGAACAACAAGCCTGTGGACATGCTTGCCGCGCGCGCAGCGCCCCTGTGGCGCTTTCTGTTGGCCGGCGCGCTCAATACCTTGCTGTCCATTGCGGTGTATCAGGCGGCGTTGTTTGTAACGGGGCCTTTTGCCGCCTATGGGATCGCCTACGCGGCGGGCATTTTGTTTGCCTATGTTGCGTACGCCCGGCATGTGTTCAACACGCGGCTGTCGGCAAGGCGGTTCATGGTGTTTGCGCTGTTCTACATTGCCAGCGGGGGTGTGGGCGCGCTGTTGAATGCAGCGCTGATTGAACATCTGGCGCTTCATGCACGCGTCGCGATTTTTGTTACGGTGGTTGTCATGCTGCCACTGAATTATTTTGGTTCAAAGTGGTGCCTGCGCGGAACGGCGAGGCAAGCCCCATGACGCTGGCGCGCTATATTGACTTTGCGGTCAGGGGCGATGATCTCGGCTGGCTGGTGGCGCTGGAGTCGGATCGCAATGTGCCGTTTGAGATCAAGCGCGCGTACTATATTTTCGGCACACAAGCGGGGGTACGTCGCGGCAAGCATGCCCATCGGCGACTGACGCAGATGATGGTGTGTCTGGCTGGGCAATGCAAGGTGTTGCTGGACGATGGACGTGTGCGTGAAGAAGTCACCCTCGCGCGCAACGATCAGGGGCTGATGCTCGATCCGATGCTGTGGCATGAGATGGTTGATTTCTCGCCGGGCTGTGTGCTGTTGGTGCTGGCCGACAACTACTACGACGAAGCCGATTACATCCGGGATTACGACGCTTTCAAGGCGGCCTGCGCATGACGCGTATACATCCCACGGCAGAGGTGCAGACAGCGGCCATCGGCGAGGGCACGCAGGTGTGGCAGCACACGGTGGTTCTCGCGGGCGCGACCATCGGTCGCGACTGCAATCTGAACGCGCATTGTTTTGTCGAAAACGATGTGGTGATCGGTGACCGCGTCACGCTAAAGTGCGGCGTTTATCTGTGGGACGGCATGCGCGTGGGGGATGACGTGTTTATCGGCCCCAATGCAACGTTTACCAACGACAAATATCCGCGTTCGAAACAATTTCCTGCTGCATTTTTGCCGGTGACTATTGGCAAAGGGGCTTCCATTGGCGCGAACGCGACGGTGTTGGGCGGCATCACCATCGGCGAAGGCGCCATGGTGGGCGCGGGCGCGGTGGTGACGCGCGACGTGCCGGCGGGTGCGCTGGTGGTGGGCAACCCGGCGCGCGTTGTCGGTGATGCCATTCGCAAGCAAACGTAATTAAACGCAGTTTAACGTAAGCATCTGTTTTAATTGAATTATTTTGACAATACCTTTTCTTGATCTCGGTGGTGTGAATGCGCGTGATCGGGCCGCGCTGATCGACGCGTTTACGCGCGTGCTCGATAGCGGCTGGTACGTGCTGGGCAAAGAAGTCGAAGCCTTCGAGCGCGAGTACGCCGCCTACTGCGGCACGCGGCATTGCGTGGGCGTGGGCAACGGGCTGGAGGCGTTGGTGCTGATCTTGCGCGCATGGATGGAATTGGGCGTGCTCAAAGCGGGTGATGAAGTGATCGTGCCGGCGAACACTTACATCGCGACGATATTGGCGATTACGGAAAACGGTTTGACGCCGGTGCTGGTCGAGCCGGATTTGGCGACCTGCAATCTCGACCCGGCACGCATTGAGCAACATCTAAGCCCGCGCACCCGCGCGATCCTGCCCGTGCATCTCTACGGCCAGACGGCGGAGATGTCGGCGATCAACGCGCTGGCGCGCAAACACGGACTCAAAGTCATGGAAGATTGCGCGCAAGCCCACGGCGCACGCCATGCGGGTGTGCGCGCGGGCGCGTTGGGCGATGCCGCCGGGCACAGTTTTTTTCCGAGCAAGAATTTCGGCGCATTGGGTGATGCGGGGGCGGTGACCACCGATAATGATGCGCTGGCGGAGACTTTGCGCGCGCTGCGCAACTACGGTTCGCACCGCAAATACGAGAATTTGTATAAAGGCGTCAACAGCCGGCTCGACGAGCTGCAGGCGGCACTGCTGCGCGTCAAACTCGCACGGGTGGATGCCGACAACCAGCGGCGGCGCGACATTGCTGGCCGCTACTTGACCGAAATTCAGCATCCTGCGATCACGTTGCCGATGATCGGGACGAACAACGAACCGGTATGGCATGTGTTTGTGGTGCGCGCGCAGCCGCGAGATGCATTGCAGCCGCACCTGAACGCCCAGGGCATCGGCACGCTGATTCACTATCCCGTGCCGCCGCATCAGCAGCCGGCGTACCGCGAATGGAACGCGCGCTCGTATCCGCTTACCGAGCGAATACACCGCGAAGTTCTCAGTCTGCCGATCAGCCCGGTGATGAACGATGCGCAGGTGAGCGCAGTGGTGGCTGCCTGTAATGCATGGCGTGGCGCGTAATTACCAGCTCCCGCGCGCGTCATGCTGTTTAATTCGCTCGTATTTATCTTTTGTTATTTGCCGCTGACGCTGGGTGGATTCTTTATTCTGGGTCGCCGCAGTCCGCTGGCGGCAGCGGCGTGGCTGGCGCTGGCGTCGTTATTCTTTTACGGCTGGTGGAACCCGGTTTACGTGGGATTGCTGGCCGCGTCGATGGTCTTCAACTATGCGCTGGGCGTGCGCATTGTTCGCGGCGCGCGTGGTCTGCTGACTTTTGCGATTGTTTCCAATCTCGCCTTGCTGGCGTATTACAAATACGCGAACTTCTTTGTCGATAACCTGAACGCAGCGGCCGGAACCGGTATCAGTCTGGGCACCATCATTCTGCCGCTGGGGATTTCGTTTTTCACCTTCACGCAGATCGCGTTTCTGGTGGACGCCTATCAGGGCAAGGCACGCGAATACAGCTTTGTCCATTACTGTTTGTTCGTGACCTATTTCCCGCATCTGATCGCGGGGCCGATTTTGCATCATGCCGAGATGATGCCGCAGTTCGCACAGCGTCAAACCTATCGTCCCGATTATGACAAGCTGGCGGCGGGGGTGACGCTGTTCGTGCTGGGGCTGACAAAAAAGGTGTTGATTGCCGATGAAGTGGGTGGCTATGTCGCGCCGTTCTTCGATGCGGCTCGCAGCGGCGCGGCGCTGACTTTTCTGGAGGCGTGGTGCGGCGCGCTGGCCTACACCTTTCAACTGTATTTCGATTTTTCAGGCTATTCCGATATGGCGGTGGGCTTGTCGCTGATGTTCGGTGTGCGGCTGCCGATCAATTTCCATTCGCCCTATAAGGCGGTGAACATCATTGAATTCTGGAGGCGCTGGCACATGACGCTGTCGCGGTTTTTACGCGACTACCTGTATGTGCCGCTGGGCGGCAGCCGCAAAGGCTCGGCTCGGCGCTATATCAATTTGCTGCTCACCATGTTGCTGGGCGGGTTGTGGCACGGCGCGGGCTGGACGTTTGTGCTGTGGGGGCTGCTGCATGGCATCTACCTTTGCGTAAACCACGGCTGGCGTGCGCTGCGTGAAGCGCTCGGCCATGACTTGCATCGCTCGACGGTGGTGGGGCGTGCTGCGGCGTGTGTCATCACGTTTGTTGCGGTGGTCGTGGGCTGGGTGGTGTTTCGTGCCGACAGCCTGCCCACGGCCACAGCCATACTGCGTGGCATGGCGGGTCTGAACGGTTTTGCGTTGCCCGATCATTGGCTTGCGCGCTGGGGCGAATTCGGCGCATGGCTCGCGGCCCACGGTGTGCCGTTCAGCGATACGCGCGGATTGGTGCGCGCCGGGCTTATCAACTGGCTGGTGATCCTGCTCGCGGTGGTGTGGTTCGCGCCGAACACGCAACAAATCATGCGCCAGGCGCAACCCGCGTTGGGCGTACCCGCTCACGGCCAGGGTGCTGGTTGGATGCGCTGGCGACCGACAACGTGGCTGGCAGTGCCGTGTGCCGCGCTGGCGGTGTTGATCGTCGCAAATCTGCACAAGAAGTCCGAGTTTCTTTACTTCCAGTTCTGACGCTACCATGTCTGGAAAACGCTATCTATCTGTTTTTATTGGATTATTTTCAACAGTAGTGGCGGTGATACTCGCACTCAATCTGGTGCTGGGCGAACGCGGCCTTGGCAGTGTAGACGCAGTGCGGCAGGCTAGCGCATGGCAGCAGGCGACAGGTGGCGTGACCTATTCGCCGCCGGTCACGCATACGCGCGCGTTCAAAGCGCACCGTCTTGCGGATCGTGCCGCCGAAATCAATGCGGTGGTGCTGGGCGCTTCGTCGCTGATGGGCATCACCGAGAGCCTTTTCCCTGCGCCGCTGCGTGTGTATAACTTCACGCTCACTGCGAATCCGACGGCCATGGTTGCCGCGGAAGCGGAATACATCGACCGCCACCACGCGCCGCAAATACGCACGCTGCTGATCGGCCTCGATTGGGCCATCGGCATGATTTATAACGCGGGCGATGTGCCGTCACTGGACATGACGCCCGCCGCGACGCTGGTGAATTACGGCGCAGGAACGGTCCCGCTGCACCGCAAACTGGCGGATGCCCTGTCATCGCCGAAGGTGATGAATCTAGGCAATGCCTTGCGTGCGGCGGTGAAGTCGGGGCATCCGGCTGCCAGCTTCAAGCATACTTTTTTCGATCTGGCGGGTGCGGCGTATCGCTGCGCCGATGGAACGCCGGCGCGTGACTACGACGTGGTGAATCGCGGCATGTGTCTGGGATTTCGCCATGACGGCAGTTGGACCTTTGCCGGCGAGCGCCACCTGAGTGAGGCGCGCGCGCAACTGCTGGCACGCGCCGCAGCCGCGCCCAGTTCCCAATTTTCAAAATATCTGTGCGTGACGCAGGGGGAACCCAATCCTGAGTATCTGCGCCGCTTGGGGGCTTTCGCACAGCGGTTTATCCGTAACGGCGGCGATGTAGCCTTCATGCTGCCACCGCTGGTGCCGGGCATGGAGGAGGAAATGCGTAAGGTGGCGGCCTCGAATAGCTGCCTGGCGCGCACCAAGGCGGTACTGGACGCATGGGCGCGCCAGCATGGCGTGACGGTGATTGACGCCGCCGCCTCGGAGCGCTTTGGCTGCAAGGCAGAAGAATTTCTCGATGAAAATCATGCGTGGCCTGAATGCCACGCGCGTGTGCTGGGGCGCTACTGGAGCGACAAAGCGCAACAGCGTGCTGCGCCCGGACTGTATCGGCCCTGATCCGTGGCTGTGGACGCGGGTGCGCTGTGGGCGTGGCACGGCGCGGCGAATGCTAGAATCCGCTGCATGCCACGCGCCGTTTTTCTTATGTCGTTGACGCAACGACGCACTCGCGGCCTTATGTAGCGCATCAAGTAGCCCATCAAGTAGCGCATCAGCCATGCTGTTTAACTCCTACGCCTTTATTTTTTTGTTTCTGCCGCTGACGTTTGCGGTGTTTTTTCTGCTCGCGCGCACCAGCCATGCGTTGGCGGCAGGCTGGCTGGCCGCAGCCTCCGTGTTCTTTTACGGTTGGTGGAATCCGGTCTACGTCGGTTTGTTGATGGCGTCTATCGTATTCAATTACTTAGCCGGCATGCGCATTGCGCGTGCGGCGGCGCAGGCGAGGACGCGCGATAAGAAATGGCTGACGGGTTTTGCCGTGGGCGCTAACCTGGCGCTGCTCGGTTATTACAAATACAGCAATTTCTTTCTGGCCAATGCGGCATCCGTGATCGGGTTTTCACCGCCGCAGGCTGAGATTATTTTGCCTCTGGGCATTTCGTTTTTTACCTTCACGCAGATTGCGTTTTTGGTCGATACCTTTAAAGGCAAGGTCAAAGAATACCGTTTTGTACATTATTGTTTGTTTGTGACGTACTTTCCGCACCTGATCGCCGGGCCGATTTTGCATCACGCGGAGATGATGCCGCAGTTCGCGCAGCGCGAAACCTATCGCGTGCAGGCAGAGAACATCGCGGTCGGGCTGACCATATTCTTTATCGGCTTATTCAAAAAAGTCATACTGGCCGACGGCATCGCGCAGTATGTGGCGCCGCTGTACGGCTTGCCGGGCGCGGGGGTGGC